>JAGNOB010000008.1 GCA_017990305.1 Leucobacter sp. | reverse complement strand
GTTGCCGACCGGGGGGACCGTCATCGCCTGTGCGCTGATCCTCGCAGTGATGGCTGCGCTGACATTTGTCTTCGCGATGCAGTACAAGAAGATCCCGCTCTGGTTCACCGTGATCTTCGCGGTCGTCGGTATCTTCCTGTTCCTCACCTGGTCAGCGGCGGGCGGCATCGTGCCCGTCACCGGGCTCCTGTTCGGCGCGCTGTCGCTGTCCGTCCCGTTGATCTTCGGCGCGCTCGGCGGCGTCATCGGTGAGCGCGCTGGCGTCGTGAACGTCGCGATCGAGGCGCAGTTCCTCTTCGCCGCATTTACGAGTGCGCTCGTCGCATCGATCACCGGATCCTACGTCGCGGGCCTCCTCGGCGCGCTCGTCGCCGGAGCACTTGTCGCCGCGATCCTCGCGGTGTTCTCGATCACCTACGTCGTGACCCAGGTGATCGTCGGCGTCGTGCTGAACGTGCTCATCACAGGCCTCACGAGCTTCCTACACGGCGCGCTCATGCAGCCGAACGCGGCGACCCTGAACTCGCCGCCCCGATTCCCGCGCTGGGCGATCCCCGGGCTCAGTGAGATCCCGATCATCGGCCCCGTGTTCTTCAACCAGACGCTCATCGTGTACCTCGCCTACATCATCGTGCCGCTCGTCACGTGGGCGCTGTACCGGAGCCGGTGGGGCCTCCGCCTCCGCGCGGTCGGTGAGCACCCGCAGGCCGCTGACACTGTTGGCATCAAGGTCAACCCGACCCGCTTCTGGAACCTGCTGCTCGCCGGCGCGATCGCGGGCATCGGCGGCGCCTACTTCACGCTCGGCTCCGTCGGCGCATTCGACAAGGAAATGACGGGCGGGCTCGGCTTCATCGCCCTCGCCGCTGTGATTTTCGGTGGCTGGGATCCGTTGCGCGCCACGCTCGCGGCCCTGCTCTTCGGCTTCACTAAGAACCTCGAGACACTGCTGAACAACCTCGGCTCACCGATCCCGTCGGAGTTCATGTCGATGCTGCCCTACGTCGTCACGATCCTCGCCGTCGTCGGGTTCTCAGGCAAGTCGCGTGCGCCGGCCGCAAGCGGCAAGCCCTACATTAAGGGATAGCGCAATGACCGATATCGACTGGGCGGCGCTGCGCGAGCAGGCGATCGCCGCGCTCGCGCACGCCTACGTGCCCTACTCGAAGTATCCGGTGGGAGCCGCCGCCCTCACCGATTCCGGGCGCATCGTCTCCGGCTGCAACGTCGAGAACGCCTCGTACGGGCTGACGCTGTGCGCGGAGTGCGCGCTCGTTGGTGACCTGCACATGGGCGGCGGCGGCAAGCTTGTCGCCTTTGTCTGCGTCAACGGCAACGAAGAAACGATCATGCCGTGCGGCAGGTGCCGTCAGCTGCTCTACGAACACTCCGCCGAGGGCATGCTCCTCGAGACGGTCTCCGGTATTCGCACCATCGACGAGGTGCTCCCGGATGCCTTCGGGCCCAGGGACCTCGCACGCGTCGCGGAGTAGCGTTGTTGTGTAGCGCCTGTGCCGCGAGTACGCTCGCGGCACAGGCGTAGATCCACCACCATCGAAGGGACCCCAGAATGAGTGTCGAGCCGTTTGACGCCGTTGATGTGATTCGAGCCAAGCGCGACGGGGGACAGGTGCCAGAGGCAGCCCTGAGGTGGATGATTGATGCATTCACCCGCGGCTACGTGTCGGAAGCGCAGATGGCGTCGTTCGCGATGGCGATCTTCCAGCGAGGCATGGGCCGCGATGAGATCCGCGTGCTGACCGACGCGATGATCAACTCGGGCGAGCGCATGAGCTTCGCCGGGCTCTCCAAGCCGACCGTCGATAAACACTCAACCGGCGGCGTCGGCGACAAGATCACCCTGCCGCTCGCGCCGCTCGTCGCCGCGTTCGGTGTTGCCGTGCCGCAGCTCTCCGGCCGCGGGCTCGGCCACACCGGGGGCACCCTCGACAAGCTCGAGGCGATCCCCGGGTGGCGCGCAGCGCTGTCGAACGAGGAGATCTTCGCACAGCTCGATGGCGACGTTGGTGCGGTCATCTGCGCCGCCGGATCGGGCCTCGCGCCCGCCGACAAGAAGCTGTACGCGCTGCGCGATGTCACGGGCACTGTCGACTCGATTCCGCTCATCGCATCGAGCATCATGTCGAAGAAGATCGCCGAGGGCACCGACGCGCTCGTGCTCGACGTGAAATTCGGCTCTGGCGCATTCATGCAGGACTACGCGATGGCCCGCGAGCTCGCTGAGACCATGGTCGCGCTCGGCACCGATTCCGGCGTCCGCACGTCCGCGCTGCTCACGGATATGAACGTGCCGCTCGGTCTCACAATCGGCAACGCGAACGAGGTGCGCGAATCGGTCGAGGTTCTCGCTGGCGGGGGCCCAGCCGACGTGCGCGAGCTCACTCTCGCGCTCGCACGCGAGATGCTCGCCCTCGCAGGTCAGCCCGATGCCGACGTTGCCGCCGCGCTCGACGACGGCCGCGCGATGGACTCGTGGCGTGCGATGATCGCCGCGCAGGGCGGCGACCCCGATGCGCCGCTCCCCGTCGCCCGTGAGACGCACGTCGTCACCGCGCCCACCTCGGGTGTGATGTCGAAGCTCGAGGGGCTTCCCTGTGGCATCGCCGCCTGGCGGCTCGGCGCAGGCCGCGCGCGTGCGGAGGATCCGGTGATCCACTCCGCTGGTATCGACCTGCACGCAAAGCCGGGCGACTCGGTGACCGCGGGCCAGCCCCTGTTCACACTGTCGGCGGAGGACGCAGCACGCTTCCCGCGCGCGCTCGAGGCGCTCGAGGGGGCTTGGGAGATCGACGCCGACGCGGCTGCCGGTGCTCACGCACCGGGCCCGCTCGTGCGCGAGCACATCACGGGATAGGCCGCGGCGCGCGCGGCTTACACGCTGCGCGCGCCCCGTTTTGAAATCCGCGCCGTTACCGGGTAGAGTTATCTCTCGGTGCCGCAGCCCGAAAGGGTGGCGGAATTCCGCTTTGGGATATGGTGTAATTGGCAACACTACGGTTTCTGGTACCGTCATTCTAGGTTCGAGTCCTGGTATCCCAGCCAGAGAAAAGCCCCGGTCTTCCGGGGCTTTTCGTGTTTCTCGACACGCAGCTCGGATGCTCAGACCTGCTCCCGGCGTGGGCCCTGGGCGGGGAACTCTTCTGACGACTTGATTTCGGCGACACGGTGCGCGAGTGTGTCACTATGACTGATTCGGGCACTGAGTCGCCGCCAGCTCGGCGTCCCCGTGGTCGCATGGGGCAGATTGTGAGCGCGATCGCGCTCGGTGCCATCGTCGCGGCGTACTGTGGGGTGCTGCTGTTCTCGGGTTCCTTTGTAGGCGCCTCGGTGCTGTGGGACCCCAACGATGCTGGAATGCTCGAGCACTGGACCACAGCGCTCGCGGACGCAGCTCAATCCATCGTGCGCCTGGCGCTTGTGGCGGTGGTTGTCATGGCCGCGCTTGCGGTGGTAGCGGTCGTTGCAGCCCTGCGCGGCAGCAAGATCTGGTTGAGGTTCGGGATCGTCGGCGGGGCAATGCTCCTCGGGACGGTCCTGGCAATGGGCCTTGCTTCGAGCAGCTCGCTGTCCGCAATCGTGAGATTAACTCACGAGCGGATCGGGCCGGTGCGTCTTGTCCCAGAAGCCGGTGGGGCCGGGTCGCAGTCCTTCACAAACGGGGTAAAAGACCCCGCCTTCGAAGCGTTCTCTATCGAAGACGCTGATCGGGAGATGCGGGTGCTCGTCGAAGCGGCCATGGCAGACTCTAACGAGCCTGCGACGACAGTCGAGTTTACTCGCGAGGAACGCGTTGAATTTGACTCGACGCACCCGCCGATCAGCACGCAAAGCTGTGCGCCCGCGCAGACGGAAGGGCTGGGGGAGCAGCTCACGCTCGGGTTTACGCTGCCCAGCGACGATGAGGGACAAGCGAAGCAGCGAGTCCTGGCAGCCTGGGCGCAAGCCGGCTACGTCGAAGCCTTGGAAGACGGGCAACGCGACCAGTCTGTTGCCACGAAGACGGGTGCGAGCGCCATGTATGCGATCTCAGTCGACGACCGGTTTACCATCGACGGTATGCTCACGATTCACTTGGAGAGCCGCTGCCTCTGATCGCGGTGATCTCGTCGACCAGGCCGCCCCGCGAGGCTGCGCGCCTCGTATGGGCTGCGCACCTCCTGTGGAGTGGTGGGGCGATGGATGCACTCTGGCGGATAGGGCAGTGCCTAGGCTGGGGTTATACCGACGATAGGACGGCCAACACCATGACTGCAGTTTTTGACGGGGCCCAGACAGATGAGTCGCGCCCATGGCTGACTTCCTATGCCGAAGGCGTTCGCCCCGAAATTGATCCGGTGGAACAGACTCTCCCCGAAGCGTTGAAGGCCAGCGCCCGGCAGTTTCCGAACCACGTCGCGCTCGAGTTCTTTGGACGCACCACGAAGTACAAAGAACTATACGAGCAAGTCGAACGCGCCGCCTTGGGGCTGCGCAAGCTTGGGGTGAAGGCAGGAGACCGAGTCGCGCTTGTGCTCCCGAATTGCCCGCAGCACGTTGTGGCATTCTATGCGGTGTTGCGGCTGGGCGCAGTCGTCGTCGAACACAATCCCCTGTACACCGAACGCGAACTGCGCCACCAGTTTGAGGATCACGAAGCAACGCTCGCGATCGTCTGGGACGTTGCGAGCGAGAAGATCGATCGCCTGCCGGACGATGTGCGGCCACAGCGCATCGTCACCGTGAACATGACCAAAGAGATGCCAACGCTGCAGCAGCTCGCTCTTCGGCTGCCGGTTCCGGCGGCTCGTGCCGCCCGAAAGAAGCTCACCGCGCGACCCGCCTCGAAGGCGATGCGATCGTGGGAGTCGCTGCTGGGGAAGCGGCTGCCAAAGCGCGTGGCGGGCCCGACGCTCGACGACATTGCTGTGCTGCAGTACACGAGCGGGACGACGGGCAGGCCGAAGGGAGCGATCCTAACCCACGCGAACCTGCGTGCGAATGCGATGCAGGGCAGGGAGTGGCTGCCGGGCCTGCGCGAGGGCGACGAAGTGTTCTACGGCGTGTTGCCGCTCTTCCACGCGTACGGATTGACGCTGTGCCTCACCTTTGCGATGAGCATCGGCGCCCGCCTGGTGCTGTTCCCAACGTTTGACGTCGGTCTCGTGAAGAAAGCTGCGAAGTATTCGCCCCCGACGTTTCTGCCAGGGGTTCCGCCCATCTATGACCAGCTCGCGCGCGCAGCGCTTCACGACGAGCTTGATCTCTCGACGGTGCGATTCGCGATCTCAGGGGCTATGCCGCTGCCGGTCTCGACCGTGCAGCGCTGGGAAGAAGTCACTGGCGGCCTGCTCGTCGAGGGCTACGGGATGACTGAGGCCTCACCGGTTGCGCTCGGAAACCCTGCAGGCCCGTCCCGTCGGCCCGGTTCCGTCGGGGTCCCGTTCCCGAGCACCGAGATTCGGGTGGTTGACCCCGATGACCCGGCGGTTGAGGTGGGTGTTGGCGAGCCGGGCGAGCTCCTGCTCCGCGGCCCACAGGTGTTCAAAGGGTACTGGAAGCGCCCACAGGACACCGCAGAGACCCTGCTACAGGACGGCTGGTTGCGCACCGGAGACATCGTGACCGTCTCGGCGGACGGGTTCGTGACGGTGGTCGACCGGCGAAAGGAACTGATCATCACCGGCGGCTTTAATGTGTCACCCTCTGAGGTCGAGGAGGTGCTGCTGTCGCACCCCGATATCGAGGATGCGGCGGTCGTATCGCTGCCGCGCGGAGACGGGGCCGAGATGGTCGCGGCGGCGATCGTGATCCGGAGCGGTGCGCAGCTCGAGCCGGAGGCCGTTCGCACGTTCTGCCGCACGAGGCTCGCCGCGTACAAGGT
This sequence comes from Leucobacter sp., assembly GCA_017990305.1. GTDB lineage: Bacteria > Actinomycetota > Actinomycetes > Actinomycetales > Microbacteriaceae > Leucobacter. The sequence goes on along the minus strand of JAGNOB010000008.1, from coordinate 9,254 downwards.
GCCCAAGCGGGTCGAGTTCGTCGCTGAGCTGCCACGATCGATGGTCGGCAAGGTGCTGCGCCGCGAGGTCCGTGAACTGCTGCTCGCCAAACAGTGACGCGGGAGCGGGGCGAGCGGTGTTGGTCTCCAGTCAGGTTTGCTTCCCCGATCAGCTCCAGCCAGCGTTACTGTTGGGTGGTGTGCAGGTTCGAAATTACTCACCGGTTGCGATCGGGCAGCGGTAAACTGGAGAGATCAGCTCGAGAGGAGACGAGACATGTTGCCAACCACCACCCCCACAATGACGCAACCCGAACGTGAACGCCGCGTTGCAGAGGCGATTCATAGCGGTGAGATGGAAGGCCTTGAAGTTTCTCAAGCTGGCCAGGCAGATGCGCAGGAGTACATCGCTGGGCGGATCGATTCTGACGAGCTGGTAGCTCGTGCTCGCGCCCGCTATGGACTCGACTGATTTCGTCGACCCCTATCTCGATCCTGAAACAGGGGTTCTGAGAAACAAGATCGGCGCGTTGACTCAGGCCTCGCTCGATGAAGCCGAAGGAGATCTCGCGTTTGCTCGGTTGGTGCAATTCCATGACCACCCACCAACGCCCACAGGCGGCCTTGCCGAGCTAAGCGAAGGCGGCTGCTTCCGTTGAAGAGGAGCTGCATTCGGACAGCGACCTCAAACAATTGGAACGGTCGCATTTCATTGTGCGCCTGGCGTATCACTACGATCAATTCAACTATGTGCATCCCTTCAGGGAAGGCAATGGCAGAACTCAACGAGTGTTCTGGAACCGCGTTGCACGCGAGGCTGGATGGGAACTTGACTGGCGCTCCGTGCGGGGCGCGACTAATGACAGTGCGTGTCGAGCCGCCGCCGAGCGCCGAGACTTGTTGCCTTTGCAGGCGATGTTCGACCGAATAGTTGCTCCGGCGAGCCAGCTCGATCAAGGTGATGAGGCTTGGAAAGCTGCGGAGCGCGCGCGGCTCTCGTTTGTCGCTCGCCACAAAGGCGGTCAGTAGGGGCTCCTGTTTGCCGAAGAATGACGATCGATCGGGGCGGGTACAAGTGGTGTCCCAATTGAGCTCCTGCAGGAACACGGTCCTCAGCTCGGGCGGCCGATCGTGGACTCGGTGAGCGGTTCGAAACGCGCCGTCAAAACGTGAAGGGGAAGTCGGGGCGCATGAAACTCGATGGTTTTCTTGAGAAGCATCCGGTAGATCGCGCCTCGGTTGAAACGGCGAAAGTTGGTACGAACCGCCGCTATTTGGAGGCTGTCGGGGGTGACCTGTCGATCGAGTTCGTCGTCGGCGCATCGCGGATGCAGGTCGCGTGAACTGTGTGCCGCAAGGTCGGGGTATCGCGGCTGTCGCGAGGCATGCGCCCGCGCCTCGGAAATGATGGAATGGTCCCATGACAGATTTCGCCCCTCGCATGGACGCCAGGGAATCCCGCGCCTGGCTCGGGCTGATTGGGGTGGCGCAATTGTTGCCACACCTGCTTGATGCGCAACTCGAGCGGGATTCGCGGATGACCCACTTCGAGTTCACAGTGCTCTCGGCGCTCTACGTCGCGCCAGAATCGGTGCTCCGAATGTCTGAACTCGCCCAGACCACCGCGGCAACGCTGCCGCGGCTGTCCCACGTCGCCACGCGGATGGAGAAACGGGAACTCATCGAGCGGGTTCCAAGCGAAACGGATCGCCGTGCGACCAACGTGCGCCTCACGACAGTCGGGCGACGAGAATTCATTCGCGCGATTCCCGCCCACATCGATCTGGTGCGCAGTCTCGTGATCGACGCGCTGACGCCAGAGCAGCTTGAATCGCTCGGCGAGATTGTCGAAATTATTGGCGAACGACTGGCCAATCATCGCAGCTGAAAGCCCTGCGCGGAGGTTTCTCTCAGGGCGTTGATAAATGATTGTCGCAACAACCAAATGGGGCGAGGGTCGAATGTCAGAGTCAGCAGATCGAAAAACCACCAAGCAGCAGCGGGCTGAAGCACGCGCCGAGAAGGTCCGAGCTCACCAACAGCAGGAAGCCGCGCGGAAGCGCAACCGTCGCATCGCCACAGTAAGCGGCGCGGTCGGCGGGGCGGCAGTGCTCGCGCTGGTCGTCACCTTCGTGGTGACCTCAGCCGAGCCGCAGCAGCGCCCGCAAGACATCGAGATTGCGGGGCTCAAGGAGTTCCCGAATCTCCCCGCCACCCACATCGATCCGTCGCCAGTCGACTACCAGAAGAGCTACGGCATGGCGGTTCCGGCTGGCGGCGATCACTCGCAGATCTGGCTGAACTGCGGCGTCTACAACCAGCCGCAGCAGAACGAGAACGCGGTGCACGCGCTCGAGCACGGCGCGGTCTGGGTGACCTACGACCCGGAGGTGGCAACCGAGGCAGACGTCGAGGCGCTGCGGGCCGCCATCCCCGACCAGTACACGATCCTCTCCCCGTACCCGGGGCAGCCCGCGCCGTTCATGGCGTCTGCCTGGGGCGCGCAGATTCAGATGAACTCCGTGTCCGATGACCGCCTCTCGCAGTTCATCGACCGATACTGGAAGTCGGCGGACGCGCCGGAGCCGGGCGCCTCGTGCTCCGGGGCGCTCCAGGGCCCGGGCCTTGTTGCATAGTCAGCGCAGCACGGGGCTCACGGCATTTGTCGTGACGGTGCTCGCCGTCGTGCTCGTCGCCGGCTCGCTGATCATCGGGCGTACGAGCGCCTCAGCGGATCCGCTGCCAACCACCCGCAGCGCCGAGGCGGGATTCGCGCGTGACATGCAGGTGCACCACGACCAGGCCGTTGAGATGTCGATGATCATCCGCGACCTCACCGATGCTCCGGATATTCGCCTCTTGGCGTACGACATCGCGACTTCGCAGTCGCAGCAGGCGGGGCAGATGTTTGGCTGGCTCGCGACGTGGGGCCTCCCGCAGGCGTCGCCAGAGCCACCGATGACCTGGATGCATCGCCCGATTCCCGCGGACGATAGCCATGCCGCGCACAACCTTCCAGCGACGGTAGGCGAGGTGCCCGCGGTGATGCCGGGGATGGCGACGCGCGCGCAGCTCGATGAGCTCCGAACGCTCAGCGGTACCGCCGCCGAGCGCATGTTTCTCGAGCTCATGATTGCCCACCACGAGGGCGGCATCGACATGGCAGACGCCCTGCTGAAACGGAGCGACTACCCGGTCGTCACCGACCTCGCGGGGAGCATCGCGAAAGCCCAGCAAAGCGAGATCCAGCTGATGAAAGACCTGCTTGCCGCGCGCACGTGACGTGAACGCCGACCCCAGCCCCGCAACTCCCAGCAGCAGACTCCCCTCAACACGCTCCCAGCAGCAAGATCCCAGTCCAGATTCGAAGTAGCCGAAGGATCCACACCTATGACACGCACGAGCAGCACTGCCCGCCGCGCACCCAAACCACTCCTCATCGCGATCGCCGCGGTGGTGCTCGCCGCAATTGTCGGCGGCATGATCTGGGCGGTGCTGAACGGCCGCGACTCTACATCGGCGAACGCATCGGCGAGTGTTACTGGCTCGGTCGACGCCGCCGGAGTCCCAATGGAACGTGCGAACGGGCTGCCAGCTGCAACGGAGCTTGGGGTCACCGAGCTCAAGGTGCGCAACCTCGAAGACGTACAGGCCTACTACCAGAATGCTGTCGGTCTTGACGTCTTGGATGAGCAGGCCGACGCGGTGACGCTCGGCATGAGCGAGGTGCCCATCATGCGGCTCGAGCGATCCACCGAGCCGCTGCCGCAGGTGAGCGACGCTGGGCTCTACCACACGGCGATTCTGTTCGCCGATGAGGCATCGCTCGCGAAGGCTGTGCTGCAGACCGCGCAGCTCGCTCCAGGGAGCTACCAGGGATCGGCCGACCACCTCGTGAGCCAGGCCTTCTACTTCGGCGACCCGGAGGGCAACGGCGTTGAGCTCTATGTCGACCGCCCGCGGGAGGAGTGGAAGTGGAACGACGGCGAGGTCGAGATGGGCAGCGAGCCGCTCGACCCGAACGCGTTCATCGAGGAACACCTCGACGAAGACGCAGCGAACACTGCGGTGATCGGCCACATTCACCTGAAGGTCGGGGATCTCGAACGTGCGCGCGCCTTCTACGCAGACACCCTGGGGTTTGATGTGGTGTCGGAGGCCGAGGGGGCGCTGTTCTACTCGGCTGGCGGCTACCATCACCACATCGCAACGAACATCTGGCAGAGCGCTGGTGCCGGTCCCCGCAGCACCGAGGTCGGTCTTGGCGCGTTGACGGTCGCCCTGCCGACTGCGGCAGACGTCGATAAGGTTGCAGCCCGCGTCGAAGCCGCCGGTTTCAAGACCGAGGCTGTCGAGAACGGCATCGTTGTCGACGATCCGTGGGGGAACAGCATCCGGCTGGTGACGCACGCGAACGAGTAGGCCTGGTTTGTGCTCGCCCTGGGGTGGAGAAGTAAGCGGTGGCGAGCCGGTGGCTCTGGCTCGCCAATCAGGTCGATTCCCGCCAATCAGGTCGATTCCGACGGTCGGGAAGAGGGGGTTTGGTGGGAAAGGACCTGAACGGCGGGGAATCACGGCTTCAGGTCGCCGTCATCTGAGCCCTGCCAGACGCCGAAGTGATGAACGTGGCCCGCGTTCACGAACGACAACGCCCGGCCGCAGCGCTGGCGATGACGCATGCCTTGGGGCTTGACGCTTACAAAACTGGCGTTGACGCTTCAGCAGATGATAGTTAGGCTTACCTTTGTTATGGGGTGTAACCCTGCAAGGTGAGTCGAACGGAGCGAGCATGGCGCGAGTTGGGGGGCGGCCCGCTCAGATCGAACTCGAAGACATCATCGCGGCTGGCCGCGAGGTCGGGCTGCGGGAGCTGAGCATGAGCGCGGTCGCGGCAAGGCTCGGTGTGTCTTCGGCCGCGCTCTACCGCCACGTCGACGGTCGTTGGGGGCTTGAACGGCTCGTCGGGGAAGACATCCTCCAAGAGCTCACGATCGAAGACGATCCAGAGCTTGCGACGGTGCCACACCTACTCTCGCTCGCCACCCAGCTGCGCGCCTTCATCCTCAAACACCCGGGCCTCGCCGCCTACGTGCAAACCCTGTTTCCGCGGGGTGAGGGCGGACGGGAACTCCTCGCCTCAGCGACGCGCGCGCTCGGACACCGCGGCTATGCTCCCGATGCCGCGATCGTGCTGTGCTCGGCGGTCGCCTCGCTCGCGATCGGATTCGCCGCAGCGGAGGAGGCTCAGCTGGAGCGGGCCGCAGAGCTTGACGAGCAGCGCACGAGCGCGCTCGACGAGATCCTCGCGGATCCCCGGCTCGCCGCCGCGCACCTCGCGCTTCCCGAGGTCGACACCGGAGAGTACGTGCGCATGTGGCTCGGCGCCGCGATCCATGGATTTGTGGCCGCGGCTCCGCCCGGTCGCCCACTCGAGGAAGTCCGCGCGGCGCTCATCGCCGCAGGGGAGGGACGGTAATGGCCAAGCGAGGCTTCACCGGCGCGATGACCCGGGCCTACGGCGCCCGCGACCACGACGTCACTGTGACTGCGACCGAGCAGATTGCCCCCCACTTCAAGCGGATCTGGATGTCGGCCCCGTCACTCATTGCGGAGATGTCGATCGGGCCGACGGCCTATCTACGCTTCTGGGTGCCCGACCCGAGCGGCAACGGAGCTGAGCACCAGCGGGCCTACACGCTCACGCAGGTCGACGAACAGTCGGGTAGCTTCGCCGTCGACGTCGTGATCCACGAACCGACCGGGCCTGCCGCAGCCTGGGCGGCCGCGGCTGAGCCCGGCACGATCGTGCAGGCGAACTCGCTCGCGTCGACCCGCTTCGAGGTGGCGAGCGAGCCACCCGCGGGCTATCTCCTCGTCGGCGACGCCGCGTCGATTCCCGCGATCAACGCGATCGTGGAGTCGATTCCCGCGGAAATTCCGATCGAGGTGTATCTCGAGCAGCGGCGGGATCACGACTTGTTGATCCCGCTCGCCGGGCACCCCCGCGCGAGCGTGCACTGGGTGCCGCGAGCTGGCGAGACGTCGCTCGCGGCCGCGATCGAGGCGCGCGACTGGTCCGACTGGTACACCTGGGCGGCGCCAGAGTCTGGATCGCTGAAACACCTTCGCGCGCGCCTCCGCGACGAGTTCGGCTTCCCGAAAACCGAGGTACACGCGCAGGCGTACTGGTACTACGGTCGCGCGTTTGGCAAGAACCGCTCGAAGGCAGAACCAGAGATCGTTGCGGCGGCGGCAGCGGCACCTGTGGACGCGGCGGAGCCCCCGGCAGGGCACGGGGCGGACACGGTGCACGCAGCGCAAGCGGCACAGGAAGTGCCGACAGTCTCTGCCGCACCAGCAACGCCTGCCGCACCAGCAGAGACGGCCGCGCGCGGGGTGTGGCGGTCGCAGGCCGGCTCTCGGCTGCTCGCTCCGCTGAAGGCGACCATGATCCTGTCGGGCATCGCCCAGGCGGTCGTGACGCTCGTGCAACTCGCACCCTTCGTGCTGCTCGTCGAACTCTCACGGCTGCTGCTCACCGGCGCCGCGGGCGCGCAGTATTGGGTCGTCGCGGCCTGGGCCGTCGGCCTCATGGGGGCCGGAGTGCTGCTCGCGACCGCGATGCTCGTGTGGCTGCACCTGGTCGACGCGCGGTTTGCTCGCGACCTCAGGCAGCGGCTGCTGCAAAAGCTCTCGAGGCTCCCGCTCGGTTGGTTCGACGCGCGAGGCTCGGGGCAGATCAAGCAGCTCGTGCAAGACGACACCCTCGCGCTGCACTACCTCGTCACCCACGCCGTGCCAGACGCGGTGAACGCCGTCGTCGCGCCGGTCGCGGTGCTCGCGTACCTGTTCGTCGCCGATTGGCGGATCGCGCTCATCCTGTTCGTGCCGGTGCTCGCCTACATTGTCGGGATGGCGATCATGATGGTGCAGTCGGAATCGCGCACCGCCGAGGCAGCGCGCTGGGCCGAGCGCATGAACGTCGAGGCCGGAGCCTATCTCGCAGGCCAGCCCGTCGTTCGGGTGTTCGGGGGAGCGGCGGCCTCCTCGTTCCGCGGTCGCCTCGGAGAATACATCGCCTTCCTTGACAGCTGGCAGCGGCCGCTATCTGGACAGAAAGCATTCATCGATCTTGCGACCAGGCCAACGACCTTCCTAATGTTGATCTGCGGTGCGGGCACACTCTTCATCACCACGGGCAGCATGCAGCCGCTCGCGCTGCTCCCGTTCCTGCTGCTCGGCACGACGTTCGGCGCGCGGCTCCTCGGGATCGGTTACGGCCTCTCCGGCCTCCAAGCCGGGCTGCTCGCGGCGCGGCGGATCCAGGTCGCCCTCGACGAACCCGAGCTCGAAACACGGCACCCCGGGAGCAATGCTGCGCCCAATGATGCCGACTCTGCTGACCCTGCCGACCCCGCCGACCCCGCCGACCCCGCTCGTTCCACGCCCGCAGGGCGCGTCGAGTTCGACGGTGTGAGCTTTGCCTACCGGCCAGGAATCCCTGTGCTCGAAGATATCTCGCTGCAGCTCACCCCGGGCACAGTCACGGCGCTCGTCGGCCCCTCTGGGTCGGGCAAATCGACCCTCGCGAGTCTGCTCGCGCGGTTCAACGATGTGACGGCTGGCGCGATCCGCATCGACGGGCGCGACCTGCGCGACCTCACCCAGAGCGAGCTCTACGCAAGCGTCGGTTTCGTCTTCCAAGACGCGCAGCTCGTCCACGGCACCGTTCGCGAGAACATCGCGCTTGCACGGCCGGACTCAGGCGACGAAGCGATTGAGGCTGCTGCCCGCGCGGCGCAGATCCACGACCGCATCGAGCGCATGCCGGAAGGATACGACACCGTGCTTGGCGCAGACGCCGCGCTCTCCGGTGGGGAGCGCCAGCGGCTGACGATCGCCCGGGCGATCCTCGCGGACACACCGGTCCTCGTGCTCGACGAGGCGACCGCCTACGCCGACCCCGAATCGGAATACCTCGTGCAGCGCGCGCTCAACGAGCTCACGGTCGGCCGCACAGTGCTCGTCATCGCGCACCGCCTGCACACGATCGCCGGGGCAGATCGCTTGGTCGTGCTCGACCACGGCCGCATCAGCGAATCCGGCACCCACAACGAGCTGCTCGCGCAGTCCGGCCGATACTCCCAGCTCTGGCAGGCGGGCCTAGCGCCCGCCGGACGCCGGCCCGAGACGGAGGATGCGCGATGATCCGCACGCTACTCACCCTGCTCCCCGCCGGGGGATCGCGCCGCCTCGCCGGCCACATTGCGCTCACCGCACTGGGGGTGGTCTTGCGCGCCGCCGGCGCCGTGCTGCTCGTGCCACTCGTCGCCACGCTCTTCGGTGACGACCCCGCCGCGGCGTGGCCGTGGGTGGGGTGGCTCGCCCTCGCGACCGCCGCCGGGTGGCTCGTCGACACGATCACCGTGCGGCGCGGATTCGATCTCGGGTTCGGCCTGCTGGAATCGGGTCAGCACACCGTCGCGGATCGGATCGCCGACATCCGCCTCACCTGGTTCACGAGCGGCAACACCGCAACCGCCAGGCAGGCCGTCGCCGCGACCGGCCCCGACCTCGTCGGGCTCGTCATCTACCTCGTCGCCCCGCTCGTCGGGGCCGTGCTCCTGCCCATCGCTATCGCTGTCGCGCTCCTGCCCATCGCCTGGCCACTCGGGCTCGCCGCGCTCGCTGGCATCCCCGTGCTTGTCGGTGCATTCTGGCTGTCGGCGCGGGTGAGTCGCAGCGCCGACCGGGCTGCAGCCCAGGCGAACAGCGACCTCACCGAACGCATCGTCGAGTTCGCCCGCACCCAGCAGGCGCTCCGCGCGGCGCGGCGCGTCGAGCCCGAGGGTAGCCACGTCGGTGCGGCGCTCGCCGCCCAGCACGGTGCGGGGCTGCGACTCGTGTTCTTGCAGGTGCCCGGCCAGATCATCTTCGGCATCGCGAGCCAGATCGCCCTGGTGCTGCTCGCGGGCACGATCGTGTACCTCACTGCCACGGGCGGCCTCGCAGCTCCCGCCGCGGTTGCCCTCATCGTGGTGGTCGTGCGCTATCTCGAACCGTTCACTGTGCTTGCCGAACTGTCGCCAGGAGTCGAATCGGCGCTCGGGGTGCTCCGGGACGTGCGGGCGGTGCTCGAAGCTCCCGGTGCTCCCGGTGCTCCCGGTGCTCCCGGTGCTCCCGGTGCTCCCGGTGGTGCCGTTGGGGGAGCGGGTGCTGCGTTCAGCGGGGCCCCGGCCATTGAACTGTGCGGCGTCCGGTTTAGTTACGGTGAC
>JAGNOB010000225.1 GCA_017990305.1 Leucobacter sp. | reverse complement strand
GCAGCGAAGCCGGTGCACCTGTGGCCGGGAGAGCCCGCTCAGGAAATGGCGGCGAACTTCGACCTCGTGCTCGATCGCGTGCTCCGCTCAGCCGGCGCCGCCGCCGCGCAGGCAAAGCAGGCGTAGGCAAAGCAGGAGACCGCCAAAGCAGGTCACACCAAAGCAGGTCACGCCAAAGCAGGCGTCACCAATGCTTCCCTGTGAGGTCAGCCCTGAGACCGTCTAAGCCGAAAGCGCCGGGGCTCACAGCCTGGCGCAGGTATCACGCCCGCGTAACGGACACACTGGTGTATCCGCCGGGCGCGCGTAACGGGCCATTCAGCGTAACGGGTCAGCCCCAATAACAGAGCAGCCCGCATAACAGAGCAGCCCGCATAACGGAGCAGCCCTGGCGAGAGCGGTCCAGCGAACTAGGAAGTTTTACGAGCAGCGCGCCGGGCGGCGAGCTCATCGCTCACCTCGGTGCCGTCTGCCCCTTTTTCGCGGTGCTCATCGAGATCAACAAGCGAGGTCTCGACCTCGCGGAGGACCTTGCCTACCGCGATACCGAAGACTCCCTGTCCACGGCTTACGAGGTCAATGACCTCATCGTTTGAGGTGCACAGGTACACGCTCGCACCATCACTCATGAGTGTCGTCTGCGAGAGGTCGTGAACGCCGGCAGCGTGCAGCTGCGCGACCGCTGTGCGGATCTGCTGGAGCGAGATACCGGTGTCGAGCAGGCGCTTCACGAGCTTCAGCACGAGGATGTCGCGGAACCCATAGAGGCGCTGTGAGCCAGAACCACTCGCTTCGCGCACGGTCGGCTCTACAAGCCCTGTGCGCGCCCAGTAGTCGAGCTGACGGTACGTAATGCCTGCTGCGCGAGCAGCCACGGCGCCCTTGAAGCCGCCGTCGATGTTCGGCTGGGGCAAGCCGTCGCTGAAGAGCATCTCTGCGGAATCCAGGTACTCCCCCGTACCGTTGCCGCTACCGCCCGTTGGCGGCCCGATCTGCTCCATGACGTCCCTCTCTCGCGCTGTGCTCAATTCACCTAACGCTATCGCCGAGAGGGCCGTCTGGCAACGACCTCCGACATGCATTTCGCCGCGCCCACGTTAAGGTTCAACTTGAAGGTGAGAATTCAGCGGAATGACGCCGATTTAGAGCGTGCCGAACTTCCGCCGCAACACGCCGGAGCGGACGGTTTCGAGGTACTCGACGAGCTCGAGCGAACCATCGACGGCGCGGGGCGAGCCCTGCTTGTCCCCACGGGACGACACCGCAAGCGCAAGCATCTCTGCTTCGCGTTCCGCCGCGATACGCAGCGAACGCAGGTGACGTGGGGTGAGGCCTGCCTGCGCAAGCTTCACGAGCGCCGTGAGCTGCGCGATCGAGTCGAATGGGAAGACCTCCGTCGCCGGCAGCAGGCCAGCAGCAATCGCCTCACCGAGGAAGCGCTTGTTCGTTGCGGCAGCGCGGCAAAGCTCATCGCTCGAGAGCACCTCTTTCGAGGTGAGAATAGTCGACGCGCTGCGCTGCGACGCACCGGGAATCACCGGATCACGGCCGGCGTCGATCTCTTCAAGCACTTCAGCGATCTTCTTCAAGGGCAGGTAGTGATCGCGCTGCAGGGTGAGCACGAGTCGAACACGTTCGACGTGCTCCTGCGAAAACTTTCGGTACCCCGACTTCGTGCGCTCGGGCGTGACGAGCCCCTGGTCCTCAAGGAACCGGAGCTTCGACGGCGTCAGGTCAGCGAACTCCTCCTGGAGCGCCGCGAGCACCTGCCCGATGCTCAGCAGCCCCATAGGCACTGCACGAAGCGGAGCGGCACCCACTAGAACGAGCCTGGCAGATCAAAACGTGACGAGAAGAAGGTGAAGCGGAACTTGCCAACCTGCACCTCGACGCCGTCCTCAAGCACGACTTCGCCGTCGATGCGCTCACCGTTGCAGTAGGTCCCGTTCAGCGAGCCACGGTCGAGCACTGAGAAGACAGTGCCCTTGCGCTTAAACTCGGCGTGCTTTCGCGACACTGTCACGTCGTCGAGGAAGATGTCTGCGGCCGGGTGCCGGCCTGCGACTGTCACGTCCTGGTCCAACAGGAACCGGGCGCCGAGATCTGGCCCGCGCCGGACAACGAGCAGGGCTGCTCCCGAAGGAAGCGACTGCACCGCCTCAAGCTCATCAATGCTGAGGTCGGTGACCTGGGCGCGAATCATCGCATTCAGATCCTCACGGAACTGCTCCGTGGCGCGTACCTCGGTATCTTTGTTCCGCTTCTCGCTCACCACTGTCTCACCCGTTTCATGCTCATTGGGTCACAGACCCGATATTGTCCTTCTACGCTACCGCAGTGGGGTACCTAAGCGCACCCCAGTCGCAGAAAGCGCGTGGCTTTTTCGCAGACCGCGATACTCGGGCCGTTATCAGACCGCGACGTGACTATTCGTGCGACTCAAGAAATTCGTAGACCTCGTGAGAGTCAACGCCTGGGAAGGTTCCGGTCGGGAGCGCAGCGAGCAGGCTGGTCGGGGTCGCAGCTTCAGGCCAGGCAGAGGCCTGCCACTTCTGCGTGAGCTCACTCGAAGCGCGCCTGCAGCAGCGCTCGTCGGGGCAGAATGACTGCGAGCGGTGTTGAGTCTCGCGTCCACGGAACCACTTCACGTCCTCGAAGCGAACACCGACGCTCACCGAGTACTGGCCCTCCTTGGCCTTCTCCAGCCGCGAGGTGCACCAGTAGGTGCCTCCTGCAGCCATATCGGTGTACTGGTACCAGGGATTGAACAGGTCGGGCTGCGCGAACACGGTGCGAGCGGTCCAGTTGCGGCAGACCATCGCCCCTTCGAGGTTGCCGAGCGCGTCTGACGGAAACCGGACACCGTCATTCTCGTACGCCTTGATGAGGGTGCCTGACTCGTGCGCCTTCATAAAGTGCACGTTGAGGTCGAGCCACTCGGTCGCGAGGTTGGTGAAGCGGTGCGCGGCCATCTCGTAGGAGACGGCGAATGCGTCGCGCAGATCCTCCATCGAAATCTCGCGGCGTTTCTTCGCGTCCTTGAGGGACTCAACCGCCGCAGCCTCGGGCAACAACACTGCCCCCGCGAGGTAGTTCACCTCAACGCGCTGCTTGAGGAAGTCGCCGTAGTTGCGCGGCTCCTCGTGCCCGCAGACGAGGCTGCCGAGGGCGCGGAGGATCGGCGCACGCGCGTCGCGGGATGGGAGGTTCGCGCTCAGGTAGATGCGCCCGTTGCGCCGGTCAATCACGGAACGAGTCGAGTGTGGCAGGTCGGTGACGTAGTGCAGGGTGAAGCCGAGCTTCTCCGCGACCTTGGCTACCGTCTGCTGGAGTACCGGCCCGCCTGCGTAACCAACGCTATCGAGTAGCTCGGCGGCCGCCTTCTCGAGATCGGGGTAGTAGTTGTTCGCAACGCGCATGCCTGCGCGCAGCTCGGTGTTCGCGCGCCGTGCTTCCTCTGGCGTCGCTGCCCGCTCACTGTGGAGGCGCTCGACCTCCTGGTGCAGGCCGATGATGGCGCGCAACGTCTCGTCGTTCACTGTCTTCGACACGCGGATTGACTGCAACCCGAGCGAGCGGAACACGGATCCGCGCTGCGCGCGCTCGACGGAAATCTCCAGCGCGGCCCGCTCGCTTGGTGCCTCATCAATGAGAAGCTCGTCCACTGTTGATTGCAGCGCCGTCGCGAGCGCACGCAGGAGCGGCAACCGCGGCTCGCGCTTTCCGTTCTCGAGGGCAGACAGCTGCGACGGCGCCCGGTCGACGGCTGCCGCGAGCTGCTCGAGTGTCATGCCGAGTCCGATGCGGCGCTCGCGTATGCGGCGGCCAAGAGTCAGTGCGTCTCCGGCGTCCGAGTCTTGCTCGGCGGGCGCAAGTTCTAGTAGATCTTCGGTCATGAGTCCATGGTGACAGAACCCAAATTTTTCGGCAAGCAGAAATATCCCAGAATTTCATGCCCGATTCGGCGGTTCGGGGCCATGATCTGGGCCCAAGATAGAAACACACCACACAGCAGCCCCGAATATTTGCTCGGCAGTCTTCAACGGCGAACGATCTCACCCCGGGGCACCAGCAGCACACCCAGCGGCTTCACGACACCGGCTTCACCCACACGAAGGACACGATCATGAACACCTCAACCGCGACCACTGAACGGCCGCGAACCTACACCCCAGCAACGCACGAGCCCCGCCTCGAAGTGAGCGGCCGCCCGTTCGATCGCTCCGACGAAATCCTCACCCCCGAGGCGCTCGCGTTCCTCACTGAGCTACACCAGCGCTTCGCGAGCCCCAGGCACGAGCGCCTGGCGGACCGTCAGCGCAAGCGTTACGAGATCGGCAACGGTCGCGACCCGAAATTCCGCGAGGACACGCGCCACATCCGCGAAGACGCGAACTGGCAGGTTGCAGCGCCCGCACCCGGTCTCGAGGATCGCCGCGTCGAAATCACCGGCCCGACCGACCCGAAG
>JAGNOB010000224.1 GCA_017990305.1 Leucobacter sp. | reverse complement strand
GCACGTCCTTGATGACTCCGGAGCCAGCGTGCTCGTGTGCCTTGATGAGCTGTACGACCGGGTCGCTCGCTCTGTCGTTGGGCGGCAGGGAAGTACAGTGGCGACCGTCATCACCTGCTCGGCGCGCGACGACCAGACCCGAGGAGACCCACGAGTGTTCCCCGCAGGGGCAGGGGCGCCCGCGCCCAGGCCCGCGATCACCACGCGTGAGCGGTGCGAGCTGTCGGACCTTATCGCCGGGCATCGTGGGCATCGACCGATGTCGGATCCGGTTGCGGCGTCGGACGCTGCGATGCTGGTGTACACGTCAGGGACGACTGGCATGCCGAAAGGGTCCGTGAGTAGTCACGGGAATATGGCATTCACGGCGCAGGTGTATCGCGATTGGATGGCGCTGACCCCGGCCGACCGGATCCTGGGGATAGCACCGCTCTTCCACATCACCGGCATCATCGGTCACGTTGCCGCCTCACTACTTATTGGCTGCCCGCTGCTGCTCGCCCACCGCTTCGAGCCTGGGGCGGTGCTCGATGTGATGCGTGAGCATCGACCCACATACGTCGTTGCTGCGATCACTGCGCTGGCTGCGCTCATGCATCACCCGGGTGCCTCACGGGCTGACTGGGAATCATTCCGCGCGGTGTTCTCAGGCGGAGCGCCGATTGCGCCGGCGATTGCCGAGCAGTTTGAACGGGCGACTGGCCACTATCCGCACAACGCCTACGGACTGACAGAGACGAACTCCCCGGCCCACTGCGTACCAGCCGGGATGCGGGCTCCCGTAGATCCGCAGAGTGGGGCGCTGTCTGTCGGGCTCGCCGTGTTCAACACGACGACGCGAATTCTGGACGACTCGGGGGCGCCAGTCCCATCGGGCGAGATCGGGGAGATTTCGATCGCGGGCCCGCAGGTCGTCTCCGGGTACTGGCAGGATCCGCAGGCGAGTCGCGACGCGATTCGAGCTGGCGAGCTGCGCACGGGTGATGTTGGCTTCGTGAACGATGCGGGGTGGCTCTTCATTGTTGACCGCAAGAAAGACATGATCAATGTCTCGGGATACAAAGTGTGGCCCAGAGAGGTCGAAGACGTGCTCTATCAGCATCCTGCGGTCCGCGAGGCAGCGGTGGTTGGCGTGCCCGACGCGTACCGCGGTGAGACCGTGAAAGCGTTCGTATCTACCAAACCAGGGACGATTCTCGAACCGACTGAGCTCATCGAATACGCGCGGCAGCGAATGGCCGCCTACAAATACCCCCGCCTCGTCGAGGTGCTCGACGAGCTGCCAAAGACAGTGACGGGGAAGATTCTCCGCCGCGTACTTCGAGAATATTCACCGGACACTCCCTAGCGCAAAACCATCGCCGCGATAGTGTGTGTGCGTGAGTAGCGCCGAAGAAATCACCGCAGAGAAGCGGCCGCAGCGCGGTCGACCACGCAATGGAGACGCTCGTGGAGCGGTCATCGCAGCAGCCCTAAAGAGCTTTGCGGCACGTGGCTACTTCGGCGCGTCCATGCGCGACATCGCCGCTGAGGCCGACATTGCGATCGCAGGAATCTACCATCACTTCGCGAGCAAACAGGAGCTGTTGCAGGCAGTGATGACGATGACGCTGCAGGATGTGCTTGCGAGCACCCGAGCGCGCGTCGCGGCTGCGCCCGATGATGATCCGGCCGAGCAACTGGCCGGCCTCGTGCGAGCCTGGGTGGAGTTCCACACTGTTCGTCAGGAGGAGGCCCGCGTCGGAGCCTCTGCGGTTCACTGTCTTGAAGGCGAAGGCCGCGAACGGGTCATCGCGCTGCGCGACGAGCAAGAAGACCTGTTTGTCGACGTCGTCGAGCACGGAACACGTCTCGGCGTGTTTACGACGCCGTACCCCCGTGAGGCGGCCCGCGCCATCATCAACATGGGCATTGCGGTTGCCACCTGGTATCGGCTCGACGGGGATATTTCGCCGCACGGCCTCGCTGAACGCTACGCACGGCTCTCGCTCGACATGGTTGGCGCGGTGGCAACCAGAACGTAGGCAGCGAAGCCTAGCGCGCCCGGTCTGAACGACCTCCGGTTGTATTTGAACGATCGTTCGTTTACGCTCGAAGCAGCCGGGAGAGTGAATCACAAGAATGCCTCCTGCGGTTTTTCGAATGGCCCGAAGGAGCGCCCACATGACTGCTACTGCACACCCACAACACCCCGGGGAAGTACGGGAACTCACTCACTTTGTCGGCGGGGAACACGTTGCGGGAACATCGGGTCGCTTTGGCGACGTGTACGATCCGAGCGTCGGAATCGTGCAGGCTCGGGTGCCGCTCGCGACCACCGCCGAGGTCACCGCGGTGATCGACAACGCTGCCGAGGCACAGATCGCATGGGCGGCGCTGAACCCGCAGCGGCGTGCGCGCGTGCTGTTGCGTTTCCTCGACCTCATTGCCCGCGATACCCCGGAGCTCGCCAAGATGCTCTCCCGCGAGCACGGGAAGACCGTGCCCGACGCGATTGGTGATATCCAGCGCGGCGTCGAGGTCATCGAATTCGCAGTTGGGGGCCCGCACCTACTCAAGGGCGAATACTCCAACGGCGTCGGAACAGGTGTCGACGTCTACTCGATGCGGCAGCCGCTCGGCGTTGTCGCAGGCATCACCCCGTTCAACTTCCCGGCGATGATTCCGCTTTGGAAAGCAGGCCCGGCGCTTGCCGCCGGTAACTCCTTCATCTTGAAGCCTTCTGAGCGCGATCCGTCGGTGCCCCTGCGCATCGCAGAACTGCTGCTCGAAGCGGGTCTGCCGCCCGGGGTCTTCAACGTTGTCAACGGCGACAAGGAGGCGGTTGACGCGCTGCTGCACGATGACCGTGTTCGCGCAATTGGGTTTGTCGGATCCACGCCGATCGCACAGTACATCTATGAGACCGCTGCAGCACATGGCAAGCGGGCGCAGTGCTTCGGCGGTGCGAAGAACCACATGATTGTTATGCCGGACGCAGATCTTGATCAGGTCGCTGACGCGCTTATCGGCGCAGGGTATGGTTCTGCGGGTGAACGCTGCATGGCGATCTCCGTCGCGGTGCCAGTTGGCGAGGCCACCGCGAACGCACTCGCGGCGAAGCTCAGTGAGCGCGTGAAAGAGCTCAAGATCGGACCGGCGCTCGACGAGACCGCCGACTACGGGCCGCTTGTCTCAGCCGACGCGAAGGCGCGTGTTGAGCACTACATTCAGCTCGGTGTCGACGAGGGTGCGACGCTGCTCGCAGATGGGCGCGGTCACGTCGTTGAGGGATACGAGAACGGATACTATCTCGGGCCGACGCTGTTCGACCACGTCACCCCGAAGATGAAGATCTACCTCGAGGAGGTCTTCGGGCCGGTACTCGTGATCACCCGGGCGGAGACCTACGAAGAGGCGCTCGCGCTCGCGAGCGACCACGAGTACGGCAACGGCGTTGCGATCTTCACCCGAGACGGCGACACCGCGCGCGATTTCACCGCGCGAGTCAACGTTGGCATGGTCGGCGTGAACGTGCCGATTCCGGTGCCGATTGCGTACCACACATTCGGCGGCTGGAAGCGTTCGGGCTTCGGCGACCTCAACCAACACGGGCCCGATTCGTTCCGCTTCTATACGAAGACGAAGACAGTCACGAGCCGTTGGCCATCTGGCACCAAAGAGGGAGCAAGCTTCGTCATTCCGACGATGGATTAACACGCCATGAATGACACAGCTATGGAAGAGCGTGCTGCGCTGGTTGAGGCAGTCCGCGATTTTGCGAATGCCGAGCTCGCCCCGTTTGCGGCTGAGCGCGACGCGGGGAAGATTTTCCCCGTTGAAGCGCTTGCCGCCGCGGGCGAGCTCGGGCTCGGCGGCATCTATGTCGGAGACGAGTACGGGTCGGGGCTCTCACGTCTCGATGCGGTCGCAATCTTTGAGGAGCTCGCGAAGGGTGACACAGCGGTCGCAGCGTACATTTCGATTCACAACATGACCGCGTGGATGATCGATACGTTCGGCTCTGCTGAGCAGCGGGCGCGCTGGCTGCCTGGAATGACATCGATGCGGGATCTGGGTGCTTACTGTCTTACGGAGCCGGGCGCCGGATCCGATGCGGCCGCGATCACCACCAGCGCGCGCCGCGAAGGCGACGAGTACGTCATCAACGGCACGAAGCAGTTCATCTCGGGCGCCGGTGCCGCAGCTGTGTACGTCGTGATGGTGCGCACCGGGGGACCCGGAGCCAGCGGTATTAGCACTGTGATCGTCGAGAAAGACGCCCCTGGCCTGAGCTTTGGCCCGAACGAACACAAGATGGGGTGGAACGCGCAGCCAACCCGTCAGGTGATCTTCGAAGACGTGCGGGTTCCTGTAGGCAACCGGCTGAGCGAGGAAGGGGACGGCTTCCGGATCGCGATGAAGGGCTTGAACGGTGGCCGCGTGAACATCGGAGCATGCTCGGTTGGGGGCGCCCAGTGGGCTCTCGAGCGGGCGACTGCGTATGTGCAGGAG
>JAGNOB010000223.1 GCA_017990305.1 Leucobacter sp. | reverse complement strand
ACCCCGCCATGAACCCGATGCCCGGGCCGAAACTTCGTTGTGAGTAGGTGTACGCGGACCCCGCATAGGGGCAGGCGCGAGCCATGAGGCCGTAGGAGCGTGCTGTGAAGAGCATGACGACGAGCGTGACGAGATACGCGAGGGGGAGCCGGCCGCCGGTGAGCTGGGTGACGATCCCGTATGTCGTGAAGAGTGTGAGCGGAACCATGTAGACCAGGCCGAAGAGCACCAGCGAGGGCACCCCGAGCACCCGGCGAAGCTTGGTTGTGGCGGCGCTGCCGATCACGGGGGTGCCCGTGGACCATGGGGATCCAGTACTCGCATGCTGCTCTGCCATCGTGACCCCTTGCTCGCTTTTGCCCGGGAGAGTCGTGGCTGCCCCCGGTGCGGGAAATGCGGGACGAACGAACATTGTTCGTGCTTTACACTTGTAATGTAACTTTGTGAAATTGCGGTGTCAAGAGTTGGGGCGACGGAGCCCGAGCAGGAGGGCGTCCGGGACATGAGGCTGAACCGTCGAATTCTCGCGCATGCAGCACTTGACCTTGTCGAAGAGCGAGGGAGCCAATCGCTTACGATGCGGCAGCTCGCGGACCGCGTGCAGCGCCGGCCATCCTCCCTGTACAACCACGTCAGCGGAAGGCAGGCAGTGATTGAGGAGATGCGAGCACTCATCGTTGAGGAAATCGACGTGAGCCTCTTCGAGACTGCCCCGTGGCCCGACGCGCTCGCCGCCTGGGGGCGGTCCTACCTGGCCTCGTTCTCCGCCTACCCGAACAGTATCCCGCTCTTGGCGACGACGACGATTACGGACCACTCCACACTGCGCATGTACGAGTCGGTCATTTCGGCCCTCACGCGTGGCGGATGGGCCCCGGGTGACGCCGTCGCAGCGATGCGCACGGTTGAGGCATTTGTGTTGGGATCGGCGCTTGATCGTGTTGCGCCGGAGAGTCTACTGAGCGTGGAATCGGTGCCTGCTGATCTCGAAGCGCTCCACGCTGGCCTATCCGGTGGCGCGGCAAAGCGGGGGAGTGCGGAGGCCGCGTTCGAGCTGGGGTTCGAAGCGCTCATCGCGGGACTGCGGGCCAAGCGGAGTGACTTTCGGGATCGCTCAGTGTGAGCAAGATAGGCTTACATAGTCGGTGCGCGCCTGCGCGCCCGGCAGCAACCAAGATCCCCGTCTGCCCCTTGGAGTGAAATTCACAATGGCTGAACAGTCCCGCCTCGATAAGGTTATCTCTCTCGCCCGCCACCGCGGCTTTGTTTTTCAGGCGGGTGAAATTTATGGTGGATCGCGTTCTGCGTGGGACTACGGACCGCTCGGTACCGCGCTCAAGGAGAACATCAAGCGTCAGTGGTGGAAAGCCATGGTGCAGCGTCGCGACGACGTAGTTGGTATCGACTCAAGCATCATCCTGCCGAAGCGCGTGTGGGAGGCTTCCGGTCACGTCGAGGTCTTCAGCGACCCGCTCGTTGAGTGCCTACAGTGCCACAAGCGCTACCGCGAGGACCACCTCATCGAAGAGTTCGAGGAGAAGAAGGGCCGCGAGCCCAAGGACGGCCTCTCTGAGATCGTCTGTGTTGCCTGCGGCACCCGCGGCCAGTTCACCGAGCCGCGCGCCTTCTCCGGTCTGCTCAAGACCTACCTCGGCCCGGTCGACGACGAAGCCGGGCTCCACTACCTTCGCCCCGAGACGGCGCAGGGTATCTTCGTAAACTTCGCGAACGTGCTGCAGGCTGCGCGCATGAAGCCGCCGTTTGGTATCGGCCAGATCGGCAAGAGCTTCCGCAACGAGATCACCCCGGGCAACTTCATCTTCCGCACCCGCGAGTTCGAGCAGATGGAGATGGAATTCTTCGTCGAGCCCGGCACTGACGAAGAGTGGCAAGAGTACTGGATGAAGGAGCGCATGGATTGGTATGTCGGCCTCGGCATCGATCCTGAGAACCTGCGCTTCTACGACCACCCCAAGGAGAAGCTCTCCCACTACTCGAAGCGCACGGCCGACATCGAGTACAAGTTCGGCTTCACCGGCAGCGACTGGGGCGAGCTCGAGGGCATTGCGAACCGCACGAACTTCGACCTCACCACGCACTCAGAGCACTCCGGCAAGGATCTGAGCTACTTCGACCAGACCAAGAACGAGCGGTGGATGCCGTACGTGATTGAGCCTGCGGCCGGCCTCACCCGCTCGCTCATGGCGTTCCTCGTCGACTCGTACCGCGAAGAGGAAGTGCCGAACTCGAAGGGTGGCACTGACACTCGTACGCTGCTCGCACTCGACCCGCGTCTCGCGCCTGTGAAGGCCGCGGTGCTTCCGCTGAGCCGAAACGAGAAGCTCTCACCGCTTGCCCGGGAAATCGCGCAGGATCTGCGCGAGGACTGGAACATCGACTTCGACGACTCGGGCGCCATCGGCCGACGCTACCGCCGCCAGGATGAAATTGGTACGCCGTTCTGTGTCACGGTCGACTTCGATTCGCTTGACGACGACGCGGTCACGGTGCGTGAGCGCGACACCATGCAGCAGGAGCGCGTGCCCCGCGCCGAGCTGCACGCCTACCTCGCACAGCGCCTGCGCGGCGCATAACCAGGGAGCACGATGACGCAACCCCCGAACGACGGTTACACACCACCCGCCGGAGGTTCGCAGCCTCCGGGAGAAGCGGTTCCGCCAGCGGCGCCGCTTCCCCCGGGGGCACCCGTCCCGCCCGCGCAGCATCAGGCGCCGGGCGGGCCGGGAGTTCCGCAGCAGTGGGCGTGGGTACAGCCGCAGCAGCAGATTCAGCAGATCGAGACTGAGCCGCTCGAGTACCACCGGCTCTACCGCGGCGCACCAAAATACGAGTGGTGGAAGCCGCTCGTTGTCTTGCTGCTCGCAGCGAGTATCTATTTCGCGATGAACATCGCGTTCTCGCTCGCACTGATGCCCCTGCTTGTCATGTTTGACCCTGACTACGTCAACGACGCCCTCTTCTTGCAGATCGCTCCGGTGCTCGATACACAGCACCCCTGGTCGATCGTGCTCGGGCTCGGCAGCGTCGCACTCATGATCCCCGCGGTGCTGCTAGCGATGCTTGCGCTCGGCATCCGCCCAACCGGCCGTGTCTGGTCGGTTGCTGGCCGGATCCGCTGGGGGCTGCTGCTGCGCACTACCGGGGCCGCAGTGCTCGCAGTGATCGTGATGAACGGGGTCGGGATCCTCATCGGCATGGCAATGGAGGGCTTTTCGGCCACCGCTGCTACCGAGCCGCTTGCCGCAGAGAGCGCCGACTTCAATGTGACGGCAGCGATTGCTTCGTTTGTGATTGTGCTCTTGCTCGTGCCATTCCAGGCTGCCGCCGAGGAGGTCGTGTTCCGCGGCCTGTTCCTGCAGGTGCTCGGTTCATGGATGCGTTCGCCTTGGCTCGCAATCGGGCTATCGACGCTCGCCTTCGCGATGATGCACATTTACGACATTTGGGGTCTGCTCGCTGTCGGCCTCATGGGGCTGACTGCCGCTTGGGTGACATGGAAGACAGGCGGCCTTGAGGCTGCGATCGCGATCCACATCATCAACAACATTGCTGCGTTCGGTTTTATGTCTGCGGGCATGAGCGGTGACACCGGCCAGGTGGAGAGCTCGGGTGGACCTGAAGCGCTCATTGGCGAAGCGGTGGGGCTCGCCCTGTTCGTCTGGCTCGTGGTGCGTATCTTCCGGAAGCACGGCTACGGCCGCGAGCGGATCGATACGGTGTGGCGCAGTGTTCCTGTCGCGCCTGTCGGGCAAGGTGGCGTGTGAGCCAGGTACTACTTCTCGGGGGCGACCTCGCAGCATACGCGGCAGCTATTGAGCTCGCAGAGGTCGGTGTCAAGGTGTGGCTCGCCGACGCGAAGATGAGCGTTCCGCTCGACCCAGTGCGTGACCCAGGCGGCGAGATCGCGGGGTTTCTGCACGAGATCGCGGCGCCGCTCACCGCTGGCGGGCCGGCTACGTCTGGAGTGACGCCACGCGCAGTCACGCAGCCGCGCGTTGTGCTGCGTGCACGGGACGGTGCGTGGAAGCCGGTGCCGGAGCCGGGCGTCTGGGGTATCCCCGCCGTTCCGCTGTCGAAGGAGAGCATCGCGATGCTCGGCACCGGCGGTGCGTTCCGGGCCTACCTTGATCGGGTAAAGCCGGTGTTGACGATCGGTAAAGAAAACAATCTTGGCAGGCTTGTCGATTCACGGCTCGGCAAAGCGACACGGTTGACACTTGTCGAGCCGCTCGTGTTTGAACGCTTCGGTGTGTGCGCTGGCGATGCTGAGGTGGCGCGCGTCGAGCCGGGACTGAACGCAGCACTGACGCGTGCTGGCTCGTTGAGCGGCGGCGTGCTGCAGCAGCTCGAAGAGCACGTTGCACGTGAAACCGCGATCGAGCCTGAGGTCGGGTGGCAGGGCCTCGAGGACCTCCTCCTGGAGCGGCTCAGGCTGTACGGCGCAGAGCCGTTTCCCGCCACTGTCGTCATGTGTGAACC
>JAGNOB010000222.1 GCA_017990305.1 Leucobacter sp. | reverse complement strand
GGCGTGCGGGCGAACTCGTCGGCGAGAGCCACGAGCAGGTGCTCGCAGACATTATGGCGCGCGACGCGAAGGACGCCGCGGTCGTAAACTTCCTCACCCCGGCACCCGGGGTCACGCTCATCGACACGAGCGACATGAACTTTGGGCAGTCGATCCAAGCTGTGATCGACACCGTTGACGAGGCCCGCGGGGCCCGCCCATCGAACGACAAGGAACAGAGATGAACGAAGAACACGAATTTGATCTCTCGCAGGTCGACCCGAGCGAGATCATCTCGGGCGAGGTCGCCGAGGGCGAGATCCATGCAGATGCTGAGCTCGACGACGTCGACTTCGATGGCACGGTAACCGACGAGGAGCGCCTCCGCGCGATGCGCTCGACCCTCGACGCCTTCGAGCTTGAGGAAGACGACCAGGACATCCTCACCGCCGACGGCGAGTTCATCGGCTTCGCCGAGCCGAGCCTCGAGGCGTTCCCCGTCGTCGCGATTGTCGGGCGTCCGAACGTCGGCAAGTCGGCGCTCGTGAACCGTATCCTCGGCCGCCGCGAGGCTGTCGTGGAGGACATTCCCGGCGTCACCCGCGACCGCGTCACCTACCCTGCGCTGTGGAACGACCGGCGCTTCTCGCTCGTCGACACCGGCGGCTGGGAGCCAGACGCGAAGGGCATCGACGCGTCCGTCGCGCTGCAGGCCGAGGTTGCGATTGAGCTGTGTGACGTTGTGCTCTTCGTCGTCGATTCGCGCGTTGGCGCGACCGCGACCGACGAGCGTGTTGTGCAGATGCTGCGCCGCTCGAAGAAGCCTGTCTTCCTCGTCGCGAATAAGGTTGACGACTCGGTGCTCGACCCAGAGATCGCCGCGCTGTGGTCGCTCGGGCTCGGTGAGCCGCGCGCAGTGTCTGCACTGCACGGCCGTGGCGTCGCAGACCTCCTCGACGACGTCATGAAGGTGCTGCCCGAGGTCTCGGCTGTCGCACAGCCGAAGCTCGCTGGCCCCCGCCGCGTCGCACTGCTCGGCCGCCCGAACGTCGGCAAGTCGAGCCTGCTGAACAAGGCAGCCGGTGAGGAGCGCGTCGTTGTGAACGAGCTCGCGGGCACCACCCGTGATCCCGTCGACGAGCAGGTCGAGATCGCTGGCCGCGTCTGGACGTTTGTTGACACCGCAGGTATTCGCCGCCGCGTGCACCTGCAGAAGGGCGCCGACTTCTACGCGACGCTCCGTACCTCTGCTGCGCTTGAAAAGGCCGAGGTTGCCGTCGTGCTCATCGACGTGACGCAGGAGATCAGCGATCAGGATCTGCGCATCATCGACCTTGTACTCGAGTCGGGCCGCGCGCTCGTGCTCGCGTTCAACAAGTGGGACATGCTTGACGACGAGCGTCGCAAGTACCTCGAGCGTGAGATCGAGCAGGATCTCGCCCACGTCGACTGGGCACCGCGCGTGAACATTTCGGCGCGCACGGGCCGGCACCTCGAGAAGCTCGTGCCTGCGCTTGAGGCCGCACTCGAGTCGTGGGACACGCGTATTCCGACCGCGAAGTTCAACGCCTTCCTTGCCGAGCTTGTGCAGGAGCACCCGCACCCGCTCCGCGGTGGCAAGCAGCCGCGCGTGCTGTTCGGCACGCAGGTGCAGAACCGCCCGCCGACGTTCGTGCTGTTCGTGTCGGGCTTCCTGGATCCCGGGTACCGTCGCTTTATCCAGCGGCGCCTGCGTGAGACCTACGGTTTCGAGGGCACGCCGATCCAGATCAACATGCGCGTCCGCGAGAAGCGCGAGCGCCGCTAGTCGCGCGTCGGGCCGAGGTGGCGAGTGAATCGCGGGGCGAACTCCCGCACGAACTAACTCGGCTCGAGCGGGCGATCGACCGCGCCGCGAACCGGCTGCTTGATGGTGCGCCGGCCCGTGGCGTCCGCGCCGTCTTCGTTGAGTGCGCGGTGTTTGTGCTCAAGCAGGCGTGGGCGTGCATCTTCGGGTTCCTGCTGCTTGTCGTGCTTGTCGCGGCGAGGCTCTGGTATCCCGAGGATGCGCTGCTTGCGCGCAATGATGCACTGACGATCGCCGCGGTCGTGATCCAGATCCTGCTGCTCGTGTTCAGGCTTGAGACGGGCCGGGAGCTCTGGGTGATTCTGCTGTTCCACATCACTGGAACGGTGATGGAGCTGTTCAAGACCGATGTTGGTTCGTGGGCGTACGAGGGGGAGGGGATCCTCCGCATCGGCGCGGTGCCGCTCTTCAGCGGGTTCATGTACGCGGCCGTCGGCTCGTATATGGTGCGCGTCTACCGGCTGCACGACCTGCGGTTCTCGAGGTATCCGGCCCGCTGGCTGACGACGGTGATCGCAGCGCTCATCTACGTGAACTTCTTCTCGCACCACTTCATCGTCGACCTGAGGTGGGTGCTGCTCGCGCTGGTGATTATCGTGTGGCTCCGCACACAGATGCACTTCCGGGTGTACCGGGTGACGTTGCGCGCGCCGCTGCTCGCTGTGTTTGCCGGCGTTGCCGCGTTTATCTGGGTCGCCGAGAACATCGCGACGTGGGCCGGCGCGTGGCTCTACCCCCACCAGGCTGATGGGTGGGAGCTCGTCTCGCCCCAGAAGTTCATCGCTTGGTTCCTGCTGATGATCATCTCCGTTGTGCTTGTGACGTGGGTGTACCCGCCACGGGAGCCCGCGAAGGTCGAGCGCGTTCCTGAGTAACACCTTGGCTATCCCGATGATGCGGTCGGCGCTGGAGTGTGTGAGGCTGGCTGCATGGACAATGACGGGGTTGCTCAGGCCGATGTGCCGTCGCGCGGTGCACGGGTCAGCCGGGCCGCGGGGACATGGTTTCCCGTTATCGTGCTCGTTGCGGGAGCCGTAGCAGTCGCGGCCCCCGCGCCGTTCCTCACCGTGGCACCGTTCATCAACCCGCTGCTCATGGTGATCATGCTCGGGATGGGAATGACGCTCCGAGGGGCCGATTTCGCTGTCGTCGCGCGCCGCCCGATTCCGTTGCTCATCGGTGTACTCGCGCAGTTCATCATCATGCCGTTGGCGGCGCTGCTGCTCGTGACCGTGTTCAATCTCGAGTCAGCGATCGCGGTCGGCGTGATTCTCGTTGCCGCGGCGCCGGGCGGCACGGCGTCGAACGTGATTGTGTACCTTGCGAAGGGCGACGTTGCGCTGTCTGTCGCGATGACGTCGGTGTCGACGCTCGTCGCCCCGATCCTCACCCCGCTCATCGTGCTGTGGATCGCCGGATCGTACCTCGAGGTCGACACCCTTGGCATGTTCGTCTCGATCGTGCAGATCGTGATTATTCCGATCGTTCTCGGCGTGCTGTTGCGCCGCCTGCTGCCCGGTCTTGTGGGGCGGATCATTGACTGGATGCCGCTCGTGTCCGTGCTCGTCATCACGCTCGTGATTCTCGCAGTGGTCGCGGGAAGCGCGGAGACGATCCTGACCTCCGGCCTCGTCGTTGCTGGTCTTGTGGTCGCGCTCAACGGGCTCGGGCTGCTCCTCGGCTACGTCGCCGCGCGCCTCGCTGGCCTCGATGAGGCGGCAAGGCGCGCGGTGACATTCGAGGTTGGCATGCAGAACTCGGGGCTTGCCGCGGGCCTCGCGCGCACCCACTTCTCGCCAGAGGCGGCCCTGCCGGCCGCGCTCTTCTCCGTCTGGCACAACGTCACGGGAGCCGCGCTCGCGAGCTTCTGGTCGCGCAGGCCCCCGCGATCACGCGCGGAGGAGCCTCGGGCCGAGTCGAATTCGGTCGGCTAGCGCGACGCCCTACGAACGCGAAAGGCGGGCCCATCCCGAAGGATGGGCCCGCCTGCGGCAGCGCGTGAGCGGCTACCAGCCGAAGCTGGCCATCGTGCCTGCGAGCATTCCGAACGATGCGAGTGCGATGACGATCACGATTCCGATCGCAGCGAACGCGAGAATGACACCGTTCAGCCAGACACCCCAGAGCGCGAGTGTGCGCTCGGTGGTGTTGCGGCGCAGCGCGAGGATGCCGAGCACGAGACCGACGGCGGGCGCGATGAGGGTCCAGCCGCCAATGATCGACGCGATGCCAATCACGAAGCTCGCGATTGCGAAGCCGTAGCTGTGCTGGCCGGGGAGCTGTTGGGGCGTCGCCGGGGCCGCATACTGCGGTGCACCGTACTGTGGGGCGCCGAACTGTGGCGGCGCGGTGTATGCGCCGTGCTGCTCGGGCTGGCCCGGCGCGGGGACGTGAGCTGCGGGAGTCGCGGGCTGCCCCGGCGCTGGGAACGCGGAGGGGGTCTCGGGCGCAGCAGGAGCGACCTGTGCGACTCCGTCGGTGAGCTGTTCTGTGTGTGCGTCGGTGGTCATTGTGACGTTCCTTTCTGCCGTACGCTGCCTTGATATCTCTAAGGTACGTGTTGGCTGTGTGCTGCGCGTCCTGCCCCGGTACCGGAGCGGTTAGTACTCAGGTACCTATCGACCCCTAGTGGTTGCTCGCAGACACGTCGGTGCCCTTCGGGGTGAGGAAGAACACG
>JAGNOB010000220.1 GCA_017990305.1 Leucobacter sp. | reverse complement strand
ACGGCAAACAGCGTGCTTTCGTGCAAGTAGACCAAGTGACCGCGTCCCGATACCGATGGTACATAACCGCCTGAGAATCCGCCAAGCTGGACCGTCTTGCGTTCTCCGGTCCGGAGCGAGAGCGCCACCGTCTGCTCATGGGCCGGGCGCTCTTCGGCCGCAACAAGCGTCGCGAAGCGGAAAGTTAACCCCGGCCAGGGGGCATGGCGTTCACCCGCGCAGGCCGGCTCGCCTAGCGTCAACAGCATCGCTGTGCAAAGATAGTCCCTTGCATCGCTCAAACGAGCGGCTTGGACTCTCATAACAGTTGCACAGCATGGGAGAAGTTCCCTTGCGACGCGACGCGACACCCCCGACGGAGATGATCTCGTGAGCTCACCCGAGCACACCACCCCCGATTCCGAAGGCGTCACCAGCGCCAGCAACCCAGAAGCCGCGCTCTCGGCTGAGCCCCGGCCCGACACGGGCGCGCTGCTCCTCGAGCCAGGCGATCAGGATCTTCCGGACACCGTACATCTACACGAGGCCGTTCAGATCTCTGACGACGACAGTGACGAGCGCATTACCGCGAAACTGCGCACCCACGGAGTGCGAATCGGCCGCGGCATGATCTCACCCCGCGTATTCTGGCCTGCGCTGATCATCATCCTCGCTCTCGTCGGTTACGCCGTCGCACTCCCTGACGCTGCGGAGCAGACGTTCAGCAGCGTGCAGGGGTGGATCGTCGAGCACCTCGGCTGGTACTACATGCTTGTCGTTGCCGTCTTCATCGGCGTTGCCGCTTTCATCGGTTTTTCTCGCCTCGGCAGGATCCGTCTGGGCCAGGACGACGACACCCCCGAGTTCGGGCTCATGTCTTGGTTCTCAATGCTGTTCGCGGCGGGCATGGGTATCGGTCTCGTCTTCTACGGAGTCGGCGAACCGCTCACCTACGCCACAGTCGACCCGAAACCGGGTTGGGAGGGCGGTCAGAGCGAGATCGCTGGCCTCGCAATGGCGCAGACGTTTGTGCACTGGGGCATCCACCCCTGGGCGATCTACGCGATCATTGGCCTCTCGATTGCGTACGCGATCCACCGTCGCGGTCGCCCCGTCTCGATTCGTTGGGCGCTCGAGCCGCTGTTCGGCGAGCGCGTGAAGGGGTGGACGGGCGACCTGATCGACGTCCTCGCCATTCTCGGCACCGTCTTCGGTGTCGCGACCTCGCTCGGCCTCGGAGTGCAGCAGATTTCCGCGGGCATGGTCGAGATCGGGATCGTGGATCGAGCTGACAACACGCTCCTCGTGATCCTCATCATTGCCGTCACCCTCATCGCAATCCTGTCGGTTGTGAGCGGGATTGGTGCGGGCATGAAGTGGCTCTCGAACATCAATCTCAGCCTCGCGGGCGCACTACTCATCAGCATGCTGTTGCTCGGTCCGACGCTGTTCCTCCTGCAGAACTTCACCGAGTCGCTTGGCTTCTATCTCGCCAACTTCATGCAGATGACGTTTGACGTCGGCGCTTTCCAGCGAGGCGAAGCCGACAGCTGGTTCTCGAACTGGACGATCTTCTACTGGGGATGGTGGATCTCGTGGTCACCGTTCGTCGGGATCTTCATTGCCCGAATCTCGCGTGGCCGCACAATTCGCGAGTTCATCGCGGGCGTCATGCTTGTCCCCACCCTCGTCGGCATCATCTGGTTCTCCGTGTTGGGCGGGAGCGGGCTTTTCAGGCAGCTCTTCGGCGCGGGTGACCTCGTCGAGGATGGCGCAGTGAACATCGACAGCGTGCTCTTCAAGATCCTCGGCGATCTCCCCTTCGGCACGATCTTCTCGATCGTCGGCATTATCCTCGTCGCGATCTTCTTCATCACGTCCTCTGACTCGGGATCTCTCGTCGTCGACATGCTCGCATCCGGTGGACACCCGAACCCGCCAACCTGGTCCCGTATTCTCTGGGCAGTCATCACCGGTTTGGTCGCAATCGCTCTCCTGCTCGCCGGCGGGCTGAAGTCGCTGCAGGCCGCGGCGCTCGCGACCGCACTGCCGTTCAGCGTGATCCTGCTGCTCATGGCGTTTGCGACGCTCAAGGCGCTGAGAATCGACGACAAGGTGCTTGAACGTGCGGTGCGAGCCCAGCGCCTCGAGCGGCTCACCGAGCACATGACGACGCAGTGGGCGGGAACGCTTGCGGACAACGCTGAGATGGAAAGCTACGTCAACGACCGCATTGACTATCGCATCTCGCGCACGCGCGGCGTCTTCACCGGACGTACCGCCGGCAAGCCCGGCGAGCGCAGCTCGACAAAACCGCAACACAAAAAGTAACGCAAGAACGACGCGGGGTACTCCCCCACATACGCCTGCGGCCCGCCCCGAGCATCACGCTCGGGGCGGGCCGCAGCTCGTGAATGAGTGCTTACGCGATCGCCGCGATCGCCTCGCGGTACGCACCGAAGTCGCGAGCCTGACCGGGAGCGGTCTCGAACGAGGCCAGAACCTTGCGGCCCTCACCAATGACGAGCGTTGCCCGGGTCGCGATGCCGGCCTCCTCGACAAACACACCGTAGTCCTTCGCCACTGCCCCGTGCGGCCAGAAGTCGGAGAGGATGGAGAACTCGTAGCCCTCCGCCTCGGCCCAGGCCTTGAGTGCCCACACTGAGTCGACGGAGATTCCGAGCAGCCGAACCTTGCTGTCCTCGAAGATCTGAATGTTGTCGCGCAGCTCGCAGAGCTCCCCAGTGCAGATGCCGGAGAACGCGAGTGGGAAGAAGACGAGCGCCACAGGCCCCTCGGTGACGAGTTCGCTCAGCGTGAGCTCCTCGCCGTGCTGATCGGAAAGCGTGAAATCTGGCGCGACTGCGCCAACCTCTAGAACCATGTTCATCAACCTTTCGGGCGTGTTCACGCCGCTGTGCGAATTCCCAACTTCCCCAGACTAGCCGCGAAAGGGCCTGAATATTGTTTGGGAATGACACAGACACCCCTCTGATTCCCCGTTCGATGGTGGATGTTCGCTAGTCTGGGAGATGCCCGCTAACCTGCGGGGCGTTTTTTGAGTTGCGTGCTCAACGGGGCTGAACCCACATGCCCATGGTTTTGCGCGTGGTGGCGAATGGAGCATTTTCCGTGGCTGTGAACACACAAGATCCTTACTCCCAGGATCACGAAGACATGGATCCCGCTGAGACCGCCGAATGGCGCGAGTCCCTCGATGGAGTCGTCGACACGCATGGCCCGGGCCGCGGTCGCGAGATCATGACAAGCCTGCTCGAGCGTTCGCGCGAGCTGCATCTGAGCGTGCCGATGGTGCCCACCACCGACTACGTGAACACGATCGCGTCCGAGAACGAACCGGACTTCCCCGGCGATCACGATACCGAGCGACAGTACCGCTCATGGATCCGCTGGAACGCGGCCATGACCGTACACCGCGCACAGCGCCCCGGTATTGGCGTCGGTGGCC
The DNA here is from genome assembly GCA_017990305.1 of Leucobacter sp. GTDB lineage: Bacteria > Actinomycetota > Actinomycetes > Actinomycetales > Microbacteriaceae > Leucobacter. The sequence continues at coordinate 1,074 of JAGNOB010000220.1, read as the reverse complement.
ACATTTCAACCTACGGTTCTGCCGCTTCACTCTACGAGGTGGGCTTCAACCACTTCTTCCGCGGCCAGGATCACCCCGGCGGCGGCGACCAGATCTTCGTGCAGGGGCACGCTTCTCCTGGCATGTACTCGCGCGCTTTCCTCGAGGGCCGGCTCTCAGCTGAGCAGCTCGATGGCTTCCGGCAGGAGAAGTCGCACGCACCGAACGCGCTCCCCAGCTACCCGCACCCGCGCCTCGCGCCCGAGTTCTGGCAGTTCCCGACCGTGTCAATGGGTCTCGGTCCCATCAACGCGATCTACCAGGCGCAGGTCAACAAGTACCTCACCAACCGCGGCATCAAGGACACGAGCGACCAGCACGTTTGGGCGTTCCTCGGCGACGGCGAGATGGACGAGGTCGAGAGCCGCGGCCAGCTGCAGGTGGCAGCGAACGAGGGCCTCGACAACCTCACCTTCGTCGTGAACTGCAACCTGCAGCGCCTCGACGGCCCCGTGCGCGGTAATGGCAAGATCATTCAGGAACTCGAGAGCTACTTCCGTGGCGCCGGCTGGAACGTCATCAAGGTTGTCTGGGGCCGCGAGTGGGACGATCTGCTCGCCCGCGACTCAAGCGGTGCGCTGCTGAACCTCATGAACACGACGCCCGACGGCGACTTCCAGACGTACAAGGCCGAGAGCGGCCTCTTCGTGCGCAACCACTTCTTCGGCAAGGACGAGCGTGCGCTCGACCTCGTCAAGGATTACACCGACGACGAGATCTGGGGCCTGCGACGCGGTGGCCACGACTACCGCAAGGTCTATGCAGCCTACAAGGCCGCGACGGAGCACAAGGGCCGCCCGACTGTCATCCTTGCGAAGACCATTAAGGGTTACGGCCTCGGCCCGCACTTCGAGGGCCGCAACGCGACCCACCAGATGAAGAAAATGACGCTTGACGACCTCAAGCTCTTCCGCGACACCATGCACATCCCGATCACGGATGCGCAGCTCGAGGAGAACCCGGCACTTCCCCCGTACTACCACCCGGGCGAGAACGATCCAACGATCCAGTACATGCATGAGCGCCGTCGTGAGC
>JAGNOB010000221.1 GCA_017990305.1 Leucobacter sp. | reverse complement strand
GCGTGTCAGCAACCTTCTCGAGCGTAGCCTCGCGCTTAGCTGGCGCGACGTAGCTCGAAGCAGAAAGTACGACCTGCTGGATCACAGTGCGAAGCACGGTCGAGTTCGTCTCAGCCGCGACGTTTGCGAGCACGATGTCGACAAAGCGGCTCGCAGGGAACTCGCCATCGCGTGTCGCATCCCAGAGAGATCCCCACACGAGCGAACGGGCGAGCGAATCTTCGATGGCGCCGAGCTTCTCGCTCACGGTATCGAGTGAACGCTCGTCGAAACGGATCTTCGCGTACGAGAGATCCTCATCGTTCAGGATCAACAGCGCGGGCTGCGCAACACCAACGAGCTCGGGAACATCTGTCGAGGTACCGTCGACATCGAGCTCGAGGCGCTGCGTGCGCACGAGCTTGCCGTCCTGCTCTTCGTAGAGGCCAACAGCGATGCGGTGCGGGCGGATCGTCGGGTACTCAGCGATCGCGGTCTGTGTGATCGCAAACGAAGCGTACGCCCCAGCCTCGTCGAGGGTGAACTCTGGACGTAGGGTGTTGACGCCGGCAGTCTCGAGCCACTTCTTCGACCAGTCGCTCAGGTCACGGCCGCTGCGTGCCTCGAGCTCGACCATGAGGTCGGGCAGCTCGGTGTTCGTGTACTCGTGCTTGGTGAAGTAGTCGTGTACGCCAGCCATGAACGGTTCACGACCGACCCAGGCGACGAGCTGCTTGAGCACAGACGCGCCCTTCGCGTAGGTGATGCCGTCGAAGTTGACGAGCACGTCTTCAAGGTCGCGAATCTCTGCGACGATCGGGTGGGTCGACGGGAGCTGATCCTGCCGGTACGCCCACGACTTCTCGCTGCCGACAAACGTTGTCCAGCTGCCGGTCCACTCCGTTGCTTCGGCGGTGGCGAGCACCGACATGTACTCGGCGAACGACTCGTTGAGCCACAGGTCGTTCCACCAGCGCATCGTGACGAGGTCTCCGAACCACATGTGGGCGAGCTCGTGCAAGATCGTGACAACGCGGCGCTCGCGCATCGCGTCGGTGACCTGGCTGCGGAAGACGTAGGCCTCGGTGAAGGTGACCGCGCCGATGTTCTCCATCGCGCCCATGTTGTACTCGGGGACGAAGAGCTGGTCGTACTTGTCGAACGGGTACGGGTAGTTGAACTCGGACTCGAAGAAGGCGAAGCCCTCGCGGGTCTTGTCGAAGATGTACTCAGCATCGAGGTAGGGCGCGAGCGACTCGCGGCAGAAGACGCCGAGCGGGATGACGCGGCCGTCGGTGCTCGTGAGCTCACCGCGCACCTCGTGATACGGGCCGGCGATGAGCGCGGTGATGTAGCTCGACATGACGGGTGTCTTGCCGAAGGTCCAGGTTGCGATCTCCTGCTCAGCCCAGTCGGCCCCCTGCGCGGCGGCCTTCGTGCCAGCCGGCGTGGGCTCGGGCGTCGGCTGGTTCGAGACGACCTTCCAGCGCGCCGGCGCGGTGACAGTGAACTGGAATGTTGCCTTGAGGTCGGGCTGCTCGAAGACGGGGAACATCCGGCGCGAGTCGGGAACCTCGAACTGCGAGTAGAGGTAGACCTCGCCGTCGGCGGGATCCTCGAAGCGGTGCAGCCCCTCGCCCGTGTTCATGTAGCGCATCGTCGAGCGGATCCGGAGGGTGTTTTCGGCAGCGAGGCCCGGGATCTGGATCCGGGAGTCGGCGAACAGGTCTGCGGGGTTCAGCTCGGCTCCGTTGAGCTCGATCGACTCGATCGAGTCAGCGATGACGTCGATGAAGGTCGAAGCGCCCTCGGTTGCGTCGAAGCGCACCGTTGTATCGGCGGCGAAGGTTTCGGGCCCGGTTGTGAGGTCGAGTGCGATCTCGTAGCTGTGGCTCGTGACGATGCTTGCCCGTTCCTGGGCTTCGACGCGGGTGAGGTTAGTTCCTGGCACGGTACTCCTTGTGAGAGGTGACAACAATCTGTAATGGCATAAGCCTATGCCCGTGGACTGTTCGCGCGCTGACGAAATACAGTGGGGATATTAGGGTGTGGGTATGACTCGCACACTCGGCTCCTCAGACCTCCTCGTTTCCGCTACTGGTCTTGGCTGTAACAACTTCGGCCGGCCAGGTTCCGTCACCGAGCATCAGGCCGGCGCTGCGGCCGTGATGCATGCCGCGATCGACGCCGGAATAACCCTCTTCGACACGGCCGATCTCTACGGGTACTCCTTCGGCAAGAGCGAGGAGATGATGGGCGAAGCGCTCGTCGGGCGCCGCGATGAAATTGTGTTGGCGACCAAGTTCGGCTATCCCGACTCGGGCGCGCCCTACGCCGGCGCGCGCGGCTCGCGCGAGTTCATCCGAGCGTCGATCGAGGGCTCCCTCACGCGACTCAGGACGGACCGTGTGGATCTTTACCAGATGCATATGCCTGATGAGGAGACACCCATCGCGGAAACCCTGAGCGCGCTTGATGAGCTCGTGCGCGAGGGCAAGGTCCGCGCGATCGGGCACTCGAACTTCTCAGCTGAGCAGATGCACGAGGCCGATCGCGTCGCTAGGGAACTCGGCGTCACGCCGTTCGTCACTGCCCAGAACGAGCTCAGCCTTATCAACCGTGAGAGCGACGTCTCAGTCACGCCCGCCGCACGCGAACTCGGGCTCGGGCTGCTGCCGTTCTTCCCGCTCGCGAACGGCCTGCTCACCGGAAAGTTCACCCGCGATCACTTCCCTGCCGATACCCGCATCATGCGGCAGCGAGCGCACGTCGCCGAGGGCGCGAACTGGGACGCGCTCGACGCATACCGCGCGCTCTGCGATACCTGGGGCGTCACCATGCTCGAGGCAACGTTCGGGTGGATGCTCACGCACGAGCCGATATCGAGTGTCATCGCTGGCGCCACGACTCCCGAGCAGGTGCGGCAGAACGCAGCGGCTGGTTCGGCGTTCCGCCCGAACGCGGAGCAGCGCGCCCAGATTGACGCGCTATTCCCCGTACCGGTGGCCTAGCCAAGCCAGGCTCTCCCTGTACTGTCGACCTCCCTCCCGCGTCGCTGCGCCAAGTCGCATCGCTGTGCTGTGCTGGGCTGTGCCAAGCCACCCCGCTCAAAAGCCATGTGATGAGCGAGATCACATCATTTCCGCGGCAAAAGAGGGATGACTTCGCTGAAAGGATGTCTGTCGAGGGGCCTGGCTGGCTGGCCGGCCAGAGTCGCACGGTCGTGATCAGGCGCACGTTGATGAAAACGAAGCCGAGGGGGCCTGGACCCTAGGAGCCCGCCGTTGGCCGACTACCGGAGTTGGTTGGGCCGGAGAGAGCTCGCTGCGTCGAGATCTGCGCACGAAATGCTGCCATGCGGCGCGTCTGCACACGGCGGCCGATCCGCTTCGAGAGGAACTCGACAGCGAGGCCAATCACGAACGCCGTCACGATACCGAGGAGGAGGGCGAGGATCGGGTGGCTGCCGAAAATATTGCCGAAAACCGCTCCGATCGCGATCGAGTATGCGGCCCAAAACACGGCGGCGAAGCCCGCGGCAATGCTGAACTTCCAGGCTGGATAACGGGTAGTGCCCGCGGCGAGGTTCACCGCGGTGCGGCCGACCGGAATGAATCTCCCGGTCATGATGAGGATGGGCCCGCTGCGCCTGATCGCTCGGCGCGCCCAGGCCAGTGTTCGTTGCGTACGCTTGCCGCGCAGCCACTTCGGGTTCCGAGCGCCGAGCCTGCGGCCGATCCAATACACCATCTGATCGCCCGTAAACGCGCCGATCGCGGCGATCACGCCGAGCAGCCACAGCGTGTTGGGGTGGTCCGTTACGACGACGGTCGCGATTGCAATGATCACCGACTCGGACGGGACAGGCGGGAAGATCGCGTCGATGATGCATAGCGCGAGCACCACGAGCAATACCCACGGTGACTCGACCGTTGCGAGCGCAAACGTCTCAATGGCGTTCGTTACCCATTCCCACGCGCTCAAGCGGATCCTCCCAGCCGATTTGCTCTGTCAGCAAACAGCCTAGAATCAGGACATGGGAAACACGCCGAACGTTGAATTCTATTTCGATCCGATCTGCCCTTGGTGCTGGATGACCAGCCGGTGGGCGCAGGAAGTCTCAGAAGCCCGCGGCTTCGATATTGTCTGGCATCCGATCAGCCTCAAAGTGATCAACGAGGGCAACACCGACGAAGAATACGTGCAGCACCTCGAAGCTGGCCACCGTTTTGGCCGCGCGGTCGAAGCGGCTCGCGTTGCCGCTGGCGGAGGGGCCGAGGGTGACGCTGTGGTAGGCAAGCTCTACGCGGAGATCGGTACGCGTGTACACCCGGGTGGGCGTGACGATGTCGACGCAATCATCGCCGAAGCACTCGACGCTGTTGGACTCGACCCGGCGCTCGCTGCAACAGCCGACACCTCGGCTAGCGACGCACAGCTCACTGCGAACACGAAGCATGCGCTCGACATCGCGGGCCCCGACGTGGGGGTGCCGATTATCTCGATCAACGGCGTCGCGTTCTTCGGTCCCGTTGTAACGCCA
>JAGNOB010000219.1 GCA_017990305.1 Leucobacter sp. | reverse complement strand
TCGAACTCGCAGCTCTTTAGTGTGGATGCAACTTGCAGGTCGGGTGTCACCGTCGACTCCGATCGGAAAAGGAACGTTGTGCTGCCAAAGACACGAATTACCGTAATCCTACTTTTCGCCGCCTGGACAGTGGATTACATTGACCGACTGGTCATCAATGTTGCGCTTCCGTTGATCCGGCAGGATCTCGCACTGAGCCACTCTCAGGCGGGCCTGATTGTCTCCTCGTTTTTCCTTGCCTACGCGATTGCGCAGATTCCCGGAGGGATGCTCGCCGATCGCTATGGTGCATTCCGGATTGCGGTCGTAGGGCTCATCGCGTGGTCAGTGTTCACCGGTCTGACAGCGGTCGCGTTCTCGTTTGCGTCGCTCATCGTGATCAGAGTGCTGTTCGGGTTCGCACAGGGCGTGTTCCCGGGCGCGGCCCTCAAGATGCTCGCGGAGCGCTCGGTGCCCGAGCAGCGAATGACGGCGACCGGGTGGGTGAACAGCTCGAACGCCTTTGGCGGGATCCTTGCAGCGGTGATCGCGGCGATCGCGATCCCGCTCGTCGGTTGGCGGGGTATGTTCCTTGTTATCGCTGTGCTCGGGCTCTTCGTGCTCGGTGCCTTCGGAAAATGGATGCCGCAGCCGCTCGTACACACGCAGCAGTCGGGGCGCCGAGATGCAGGACAACGTCGCCGCGCACTTCTGCTGCTCCGCACACCCGTCATGTGGTTGTACGTCGCCGTGTTCTTCGGCTATGACGTGCTCGTGTGGGGTGCGCAGGCGTGGGGCGCCTCCTACCTGCAGGAGCAGTTCGGCCTGTCTCCGAGCGCTTCAGCGCTGCTCGCGATCTTCCCCGGTATCTCCGCTGTCGTGGTGATCATCCTCTCTGGCCTGATCGCAGACCGTATCGGGGGTCGGCCGAAGATCCTCATCATCCCTGCAATGGCGTTCGCTGCGGTCTACGCCCTGGTGTTCCCCCACCTGACATCGGTGCCGATGATTGTGGTCGCGATGACCCTCGGTTTGGGGATCGCCTCGTTCGCCTACATCGGCGCCTTCGCCCTCCCGCTGAAGTATCTCGCGCCCACGGTGACCGGCCTCGGAAGCGGCATGATCCTCTTCGGCGGAATGGTTGCTGGGGTGATCGCGCCGGCGGTTCTCGGTGTACTGATTGAAGCCTCGGGCTGGACCGTTGCACTATCTGCACTCGCGGTCGGCCCGGTGATTGCGATTGTTGCGGCGCTGTTCCTTCCGCGCAGCGGTGCCGAATTCAAAGCGCGACTGGCTCCCGAGCTTGTCGCTGACCACACCCAGCAGCTCCCAATTGGTCTTCCCGACCTCACGACTCCCAAGGAGGCACGTTCATGAACGACACAATTTGCTACCTGTCCGCGACCGAAGCGAGAGCAGCGTTTCAGCGGGGTGAGCTGACGCCGCTCGAGGTGCTCGACGCCCAGCTCGCCCGCGCAAAGGCGTTTGACGACAAACTCGGCGCTTTCACCGAGACCTTCGATGAAGAAGCGAGGGCACAGGCAGCGGAGGCTGCCGAACGATACCGCGCCGGGACTGCGCGACCGCTGGAAGGAATCACGGTCGCAGCGAAAGAGAAGCACATGATCGCCGGGCATCGAGTGAGCGAGGGATCTACGGCTTGGCCCGGCTTCACAGCGACCGAGAACGCACCGATCATTGACCGGTTGCTCGAGGCCGGAGCAATCATTCACGCCCGCACGGCGACCCCCGAGTTCTCGATTGCAGGCTTCACTCACTCGAAGCTGTGGGGTGTGACCCGGAACCCCTGGAACACGCAGTTCTCGCCAGGCGGATCGTCTGGCGGGGCCGGTGCCGCGCTCGCAGCAGGATTCACGACGCTCGCAACCGCATCGGACATCGGGGGATCAACGCGCGGCCCTTCATCGTTCACGGGCAACGTTGGGTTCAAAGCCCCGTACGGCAGGGTCCCCGGGATCGGCCCGATGAGCCTCGACTACTACCGAGGCGATGGGCCGATGGGGCGCACGGTAGCCGACGTCGCGCTGTTCACCAACGTGATTGCGGGGCAGGACCCGCGAGACCACGTGTCGCTACCAGCACCGAGTCCGTTGCCTGAGGCGTTCGCCGACGTTGCCGGGATGCGGATCGCGCTGAGCTTCGACCTCGGTGGGTTCCGTGTGGACCCGGAGGTGCGGGAGAACACGCGCGCTGTCGCGGAAGCACTCACGCGGGCCGGGGCTGAGGTCGTCGAAGTGACGTTCAACATTGACGAGGCCACGCTGTTGGCTGCGGCCGGCACGCACTTCGCGCAGATGATGGCACGAATGGTCGAACACACCGTCGGCGACGGGGTTGCGGAACTCAGCGATTACGCCGGGCAGTTCGTGGCTGAGATGGCCCCCCTCGGAGCCGCGACACGGATGTTCGACGCTGCGAGGGCGGAGTACGTGGTGCAGCAGGCGATCGCTCAGGCCATGGCAGGGTTCGACGTGCTGCTGTGTCCCACGGCGGCGACGACCGGGCTCATCGCAGGAGACTCGCTCCTCGCTGGGGCCGAGATCGACGGTGCAGCGGTCTCGAGTGCGGAAACGATGCTGACGATCCCATTCAACGTGGCCAATCGCTGCCCTGTGCTCGCGGTTCCGAGCGGGCACGCAAGCAATGGCGTGCCGACCGGGGTGCAACTCGTCGGACACCCGTACGCGGATGAGTCGGTATTTCGGGTGGGGGCCGCCCTTGAACAGCTGCGGCCGTGGGCCTACACGAAGGAGCACCGCCCGACGCTGTAGCCAGGCATAACAGCGGTGCCCGTCGGCGAATCTCGCCGACGGGCACCGCTGGTCTTCTGGACGAGGCGTGTTACTCGTCAGCCGGCACGGGAACCGTGCTCGTCGCCGGACGCTGCGGCTCCCGGCCACTGGCCCTGTCGAGCTCCGCCTCGCGCGCTCGCCACTGCTGGTACCCGGGTTCGGAGGCAAGCGCCCGCTCGATCTCTTCGGGTGTTGCCCTGAGTTTCGGGTCGAACTTCAGGTAGGCGCGCGTTTCGCGAGCGACGAGGCCGGAGAGGATGAGGAGTCCGATGAGGTTCGGGATCGCCATGAGGCCGTTCATCATGTCGGAGAAGGACCACGCGATTTCCAGTTGCGTCGTCGCGCCGATAAACACCACGAGGGCAAACACGACTCGGAACGGGATCGCGACGCTGCGGCCGAAGATGCGCACGATGTTGCGCTCGCCGTAGTAGGACCAGCCGAGGATCGTGGAGAACGCGAAGAGTACGAGCCCGATGGTGACGACCCAGTGCCCCCATTGACCGGGGAGGCCCTGCGAGAACGCCTCACCCGTCATGAGCGCGGCCGAGAGCTGTTCGTTTGTCTCGCTGTCGATGAGCTTGTATGCGCCTGTTGTGACGATGACGAGCCCGGTCATCGTCACGACGATGATCGTGTCGATGAAGGTCTGGGTCATCGAGACGAGGCCCTGGCGTACCGGGTGGCTCGTCTGCGCAGCTGCGGCCGCGATCGCGGCCGAGCCCATGCCTGATTCGTTCGAGAAGATACCGCGCGCGAAGCCGTACTGTACGGCGATGATGAACACGGATCCGGTGAAGCCGCCGGCTGCTGCTGTCCCGGTGAACGCGTCGGAGAAGATCGTGCCGAGGGCGGCGGGAATATCGCCGACGTTCACCGCGAGAATATACAGCGCCGCGATCACGTAGAACACGATCATCACGGGTACGAGGCCCGAGGTGACGCGGCCGATTGATTTAATGCCGCCGACGAGCACGACGAGCGCGAGCGCGGTGAGGATCACGCCGGTTACCCAGACGGGCACGTTGAAGCTGTTCTCGACGTTCGCCGCGATCGCGTTCGACTGGGTGAGGTTGCCGATGCCGAAGCAGGCGAACACAGCGAACACGGTGAACGACCACGCGAGGATCTTCCCGACGGGGCCCTTGATGCCCTTCTCGAGGTAGTACTGCGGGCCGCCGTTGCGGTCGCCCTTCGCGTCTGCCTGCCGGTAACGTACGCCCAGGAATGCCTCTGTGTACTTGGAAGCCATGCCGAGCAGCCCGGTGATCCACATCCAGAACAGTGCTCCGGGGCCGCCGATGCCGATTGCTGTAGCAACGCCGACGATGTTTCCGGTGCCAACGGTCGCTGCAAGCGCGGTGGTGAGGGCCTGGAACTGGGTGATGTCGCCGCTCGCACCCGGGTCCTTCCGGCGCAGCAAACCAAGGTTGAGAGCTGCACCGAGCCGCAGGAACTGAAGCCCGCCGAGCCGAAAGGTGAGGTAGAGGCCTGTGAGGAAGAGGAGTGGGATGAGGACGAAAGGCCCCCAAATCACGCCGCCGATGGAATCAAGTATCTCTTGCAGCTTGTCGGTCACGGGGCACCAGTGCCTTTCGCATCGTTGCGGGGCCGGGGTCAGATGCTCACGACTACCCAACCAAGATAACAACGGAGACTAGCATGCCTACGCGGTGCGCGCGGACCGACCTACCGTCCGTCGAAGGTCTTTTGCCACTCTTCGACGGACGTAAGCATA
>JAGNOB010000218.1 GCA_017990305.1 Leucobacter sp. | reverse complement strand
GTCGGGGGAGCGCCAGTAGGTGTCTCGTTTGACGGCGGTGATAAGACACTGCGTCGGAGCACCCACCAGCTGCTCATTGACGGGCCTCAGCTCGCGGAGTCCTACAAGTTCAACGTGCTTATCGCGCGCCTGATGGAACAGGTCAACGTGACGCGCAAGGCGATCGACTCGGGCTGCGGGGTCGCAGACCCCGCCGTTCGCGAATCCGCCGAGGCCATCGCTGTCATCCTGTCGATGTACGCGCCCTACGCCGCAGAAGACATGTGGGCGATGCTTGGGCACGAGCCGACCGTTGCGCTCGTCGAATGGCCGAAGGGAGATGCGTCGCTCACTGTCGTCGACGAGGTATTGATGATCGTGCAGGTCGACGGCAAGGTACGTGACAAGATCACCGTGTCGGCATCCATCAGCGACGCAGAAGCTGAGGTAGCTGCACGTGCGTCTGCGAATGCGCAACGTGCCATTGGAGATCGCGAGATCGTCAAGGTCATCGCCCGCGCTCCGAAGATCGTTTCGATCGCAACGAAGCCGGGGAACTAACGACTCAAGAGTAAGTGGGTGAGGGGTCAGCATCGCTGAAACCTCACCCACTGCTATGCTCAGGCTATGAAGGCTTCTTCGAGTGTTCGGCAGCGAGCGGGCCGAATCGCCGTGATCGCGTTGAGCTGCGTCGGGTTGATGGGCTGTACAGCCTCGCCGACTCCCGCTGAGGTCACGACGCCTCCCGCTACCAGCACCCCAGATCCCGCGCCCAGCACAGCGCCTGCCGAGCCGGAAGAAGGGGTCGGTGCTGACTTCGACGTCGTAATTCCGGAATGCCCGTCGCTCATCACCGACGAGGAAGCGCAGCGGATTTTCCTTCCGAACTTTGAGGAGGGTGTTGGGCCGAGCGCCGCCTTCCAAGAGGAGTTTCGGCGGGCGAGATTGGGGCCGGCCGCCGGCGCAGCGCTTGACGAAGCCGTGGAGTTTCGTTCATGTGTGTGGGGAGTCCAGCTCTCGGATCTCGTCGAACACCTCTTCGTAGCCGAGCTTCCGAGCAATGTACTGCGTGACCTCGTTGTCGACCTGCGGTCGTCAAGCTACGTCGAGTCCCAGTCAGGCGCTGTTACCCTCTTTAGCCATGCGTTTGGAGAGCCGGAGGCGTACAACTGGTACGGCTTTTCTGGCAACGTCTGGGTAGCGTCGTTCGGACAGCGCGGCGCAGCGCCCATTGAAGCGGCATTCGCGAATCTGCGTGCGGCGAACCCGGAATGGCAGCCGACGGCGCCGTAGCCGTTGAATTACCTGCCGGCCTTCCCAGGCGTGTCAGGCGGCGATTGGGTCTGTGCGCGCGCCCGGATCCTACCTGCGTGCGTTCGAACGCGTGGGAGCCTTGCTCCGTGCACAAGGCTGAGGGTTGGCGACCTGACCGTGGATCTCTCCACGGATAGGCTCCAAGTCGTCACAGCGCGCGGAGAAGCGCGAATGCTGGGTGTATGTATCCCTCAGCAAGTGCCCCCAGGACCCCACCCGATGCTTCCCCGCATGTCCCGCGCGCGCAATGGGGGAGCGGCACTGAGCCCGATCGCGAGAGCGATGCTTCCGCGACTGAGGCGTCGCTACCCGCAGTAGAAGCAGAGAAGGCGCAGGGGAGGGCAACGGGGCGATGGGTGAGCGCCCCGTCGGTCGACGGGGCCCCAAACTCATCGCTGAGCTGGCAGCCGACTCCCTCGCTTCTAGAGCGGATGCTCCGCGGGGTCAGCGTGCCCGCAGCCGTAGGAGTCGTCGTGTTCATTGCAGCAGCGGCACTGACAGCCATTCTGATGATTCGGAGCCTCGGCGGCAGCGGCGAGGCGGACAAGATAGGCCTCAACGCAGACCCCACCTCGGCCGCTGAGCTCACCGGCTCGTCCCCGAGTGAGGCCGAAAAAGCAGAGACAGCTACGACTGTAGCTGCCGTCGTTGTGCACCTGGTTGGAGAGGTCCGCGAGCCCGGAGTGGTGGAACTCGAAGCGGGTTCGCGGGTGCTCGACGCTATCGAGGCGGCCGGGGGCCCAACCGAGCGGGCGGACCTCACGGTTCTGAATCTTGCCCGCCAGGTTAGCGACGGCGAACAGATTGAGGTCTTTGACGGTGAGGCGGCCGCGCTCATGCGAGAGGCAGGCCAATCGTCGCCTGGCAGCGGGGAAGCCAGGCCGCCAGGTGAAGCTGGAGGCGTTGGCGACGGGACGGTAAACATTAACACCGCCTCTGCCGAGCAACTCACACAGCTTTCCGGCATTGGCCCGGCACTCGCCCAGCGAATCATCGAATGGCGTGAATCAAACGGCCTGTTCGAAAGCGTCGACCAGCTCACCGAGGTGAGCGGTATTGGTGCGAAGACCCTTGAGAAATTTCGAGACAACGCGAGCACGTGAACGGCGATCTACCGCAGCGTTCCCAACCACACGGGCAGTGGCGACTACTCTTGCCCGCGGTGTTGGCCTGGGGTGCTGCGGCGACACTCATCCATTTCCCGGGTAGCGGCAGAATTCTCGCGGTCGGGAGCGGCGGAATCGGGTGCGCGCTCTGCCTGGCCTGGGTGTTCGCGGGGCGCGGTGTCGGTGGCCTGCGTGGAGGCGTGCTTGGCGGCTTTCTCGGAAGAGTGGCGGGAAGCGCGCTCGTCTGTTGCGCGATACTGCTCTCGCTCGGAGCTCGAATCGACTGGGTTGAAGGCGCCAGAAACGATCGATTACTCACTGACAGTGCCTCGGCCGGTCGGAACGAGACGCTGCTCGTCCGTATCGGGGGCTACCCGCAGCCATCGTCGAGCTTCGGCGGTGAGGAGCGGAGTTGGGTGCGTGCCTCCCTCGTCGCGGCTGACGGCACACCCCTTCAGAGGCGAAGCTCCGCGATCCTCTGGCTCCCCGGTGCGCCCGATGAGCGCTGGCATCCTGGTGCGCGTGTGCTCGTCGCCGGATCCCTTGTGCGTGGCCCGCCGGCTGGCCTCGCTGCGTACGAAGTCCGCGTGAGTTCGCAGACATACATTGGCCCAGCCGGTGGCGTCGGAGAGTGGGCCGGGCCAACTGCCGCGGCATTGCGTGCGTCTCTTCACTCGGTGGCCGCTGAGACCGCGGGGGCAGCGCTTGTGCCAGGCCTCGCTGTCGGTGACACGACGCTGGTGAGTGACGATATTGACCGGGTGATGCGCGACTCGAGCCTCACACACCTCACTGCGGTATCTGGTTCGAACTGTGCGCTGGTCATCACCGCGATGACCGCGGTGGCGAAGCGACTGGGACTCGGACGACGCCTGCGGATTCTCTGTGGCGCGGCAGCGCTCGGCGGTTTCGTTCTCATCGTTGGACCGGATGCGAGCGTGCAGCGGGCTGCGATCATGGCGGTGGTGCTGCTTGTCTCAAGCTACGGGGGAAAACGCCGGCACGCACTGCCAGCGCTCGGACTCGCAACCTTCGCTCTGCTCATCGCCGACCCCTGGCAAGCAATTCAGCCAGGGTTCGCACTTTCCGTGACAGCGACAGCGGGAATTCTCCTGTGGGCAGCGCCGCTTGAAGCCTGGCTGCGCAGCCCAGTGCGTCTGCCGCGGCTCCTGTCGCTTCCGCTCGCGGTTGCGGCTGTCGCTCAATTCGCTTGTGCCCCACTGTTGTTGCTGCTGCAACCGGGGCTGCCCGTCGGCGGTGTACTCGCGAACCTGCTTGCTGCACCCGCGGCTCCGGTTGGCACCGGTCTTGGAATGATGGCGCTACTTTTGCTTCCCGTGAGCGCCGGTCTTGGCGCGTTCACACTCACACTTGCGGTACTGCCCGCACGCTGGATAGAAGCTGCTGGTACCGTCGGGTCGTCACTCCCTGGAAGCCGATGGTATTGGCCAGAAGGCTGGCCGGGAGCCGTGCTGCTTGCAGGCGTTTACCTGTTCTTCGGGGTTGCCTGGGCGGCTTCCCAAGGGTGGTTCCGAAAAGCCCCTCCGGCCGAAGGAGACCGTCCCGACGGATGGACGCCGTGGCGCGGGCGTGTGCGCAGCAGTGCCACGCTGCGCAGGTTCGTGTGGGCAACTGCGGCTCTTGCTGCAGGGGTCGCTCTCGGGGTCGTAGCGGTGGTGCCCGGCGCAGTTCGACTTGGCGTACCGGACGATTGGGTCGCCGTCGCCTGCGACGTTGGGCAGGGCGACGCTGTTCTGCTGCGAGATCCGGCGCGGCCTGCGGAAGTGATGCTCGTCGACACCGGTGATGACCCAGAAATGCTGGGTGCGTGCCTAGACCTCTTTGGCGTGCGCAGGATCGCTCTGCTCGTGCTCACCCATCACCACCGTGACCATGTCGGGGCGATGGAGTTTGCGCTCGCGCGGAGCGATGGCGCGCTCGTCGCCCCGCCGAGTCTGGAAGACGAGGGGCGAGTACCTCTGGCGGATCAGGTCTCACGCCGTGGCGTGCCAGTTACCGTCGGCGGTACCGGAATGGCAGGCACAGGGACGGGGTCGCTCGCGTGGGAGATTCTTGCCCCCGACTCAGGGCGGCAACACGCGACAACGAACGCGACAAGCCTGGTGCTGACGGTCGAAGTTGGCG
>JAGNOB010000217.1 GCA_017990305.1 Leucobacter sp. | reverse complement strand
TGACCCCACCATGCCTGCGTACGAGGCTGTGCCGCACGCAACGATGATGATGCGGTCGATTTCCTTCAGGCGATCCTCACCCAGTGCCGTGAGTTCCGGGATCTCGACGTGACCGTCGACGATGCGACCACGTATCGTGTTCGCGATCGCCTCAGGCTGCTCGTTGATCTCCTTCGCCATGAAGGACGACCAGCCGCCCTTGTCGGCAGCCCCAGCGTCCCACTCAACCTCGTACTCTTCGAAGTCGACCTCTGTTCCGGTGAAGTCGGTGATGCGCACGCTATCGGGCGTGATGATCGCGATGTTGTCCTCGTTCACCACGACAGCGCGACGGGTCGACGACACGAACGCCGCAACGTCGGAGCCGAGGAAGTTCTCCCCCTCGCCGAGTCCAACGACAAGCGGCGAGTGGTGGCGTGCAGCCACAATCTTGCCCGGCTCGCTCTGATGCATCGCGAGCAGCGTAAAGGTGCCGTGCAACCGCTGCACGACCTCGCGAAACGCCGTCTCGAGGTCCTTCCCCGTCGCGGTCTCCAGCCCGAGCAGCGCCGCAACGACCTCGGTGTCGGTCTCGCTCAGCAGCTCGGCGCCGCGCGAGGTGACCTCGTCGCGGAGCTCTGCGAAGTTCTCGACGATCCCGTTGTGGATGACCGCGAGCCTTCCATCATCGCCAAGGTGCGGGTGCGCGTTCACGTCGGTGGGCCCGCCGTGAGTTGCCCAGCGGGTGTGGCCGATTCCCGTCCCTGCTGCCTTGAGCGGGCTCGCACCAAGGAGATCTTCAAGGTTCACGAGCTTGCCAGATTTTTTTCGCACGGAGATACCGCCGGTATCATCGATGACTGCAACGCCCGCGGAATCGTAGCCGCGGTATTCGAGTCGACGAAGTCCATTCAGCAGCGCCTCAACAGTGTCATTTGGGCCTGCGTATCCTACGATTCCACACATACACCCGATTTTAGTGGCACGATGGAGTGCGATGAGCAATAAATACAGCGAAGCCGCAGTCACCGAGCTTGCTCCCAGCAATGATGCAGCCGAGGACACTCCCTCGAATCCCGTACTCGGGCCCGAGACACAAGCACTCGTGCGACCCGAATTCACCTCGCCGTTCACGGAGATCGGTCGAGCTGAGTGGGCCCGCCTCGCGGGAGAAACGCCCATGCCCCTCACTGAACCCGAGGTCGAATCTTTTCGCGGCCTGGGGGTTTCCCTCGATGTCGAGGAGGTGTCCGAGGTGTACCGGCCGCTCAGCCGCCTCATCAACCAGTACGCGATCGCCGCACGCGAGATGCACCAGCGCACGCGCAGCTTCCTCAAGCGCGAGGGTGAGAAGCAGAGTACCTTCGTCATCGGCGTCGCCGGGTCGGTCGCGGTCGGCAAGTCCACCGTTGCTCGCATTCTTCGAGACCTGCTCGCACGCTGGCCGGAGACCCCAAACGTCACGCTCGTCACCACCGATGGGTTCCTGTACCCGAACGCTGAGCTCGAGCGACGCGGCATTGCGCACCGTAAGGGCTTCCCGGAGTCATACGACAGGCGTGCACTGCTGCGTTTAGTGTCCCAGGTGAAGTCGGGCATGCCCGAGGTCCGTGCGCCGCACTATAGCCACCTCGTTTACGACATTGTTCCCGGCGAGTACACGACGGTGCGGCAGCCAGACATCCTCATCCTTGAGGGCCTGAACGTTCTGCAGCCTCCTACGGGGGATCACCCGCTCGCCGTGTCCGACCTCTTCGACTTCTCCGTCTACGTTGATGCACGAACCGATCACATCGAAGAGTGGTTCACACAGCGCTTCTTCCGGCTTCGCGACGGTGCGTTCTCGGATCCGAGCTCCTTCTTCCGCAAGTTCTCGCAGCTCAGCGACGCCGAGACGCGCAACTACGCCCACGGCATCTGGAAGTCGATCAACGAACCGAACCTCATCGAGAACATCCGTCCGACGCGGGCCCGAGCAACACTCGTACTGCGGAAGGGTGCAGACCACCGAGTAGAGAAGGTGCTGCTGCGCAAGCTGTAGTGCACGCGCGAGCGCTGTTGGAATCACCGTACGCTGTGGCTCCCAGTGGTCGCATCCGGCACGATCAGCAGTGGAAACGCAAAGGCCCGGACCCACTCGCGGGGTCCGGGCCTGCATGAACCGTCAGTCGTTTATACGGCCAGCCGTTCCTTCACAATTGATGCGAGGTCATCGGCAAGCTGCTGGGCCTGGTCGACGTGAGCTGCCTCAACCATGACGCGCACGACAGGCTCGGTGCCCGAGGGGCGAAGCAACACGCGGCCTTCTCCGGCGAGGAGCTCCTCGACCTGGCGAACCGCTTGCTGCAGCACCTCGTCGCTGTTCGCGCGGGTACGGTCGACTCCGCGGACGTTGACAAGCACCTGCGGGTACACCTTCATGCACTGGGTGAGCTCAGACAAAGGCTTGCCCGTTCGCACAACCTCGGCTGCGATGTGGAGACCCGTGAGAATCCCGTCGCCAGTCGTCGCGAACTCGCTCATGATGACGTGGCCTGACTGCTCACCGCCAAGCGAATACCCGTGCTCGTTGATCGCTTCGAGTACGTAGCGATCGCCGACGCCTGTCTCGACAACATCAATGCCGTTGTCAGACATCGCAAGCTTCAGGCCGAGGTTCGACATCACCGTAGCGACGAGCGTGTTCTTCTCAAGCTTGCCCCGACTCTCCATGGAGAGTGCAAGGATCGCCATGATCTGATCGCCGTCAATCTCTGCGCCGTTGTTGTCAACGGCGAGACAGCGGTCAGCGTCGCCGTCGTGTGCAATGCCGAGGTCAGCTCCGTGCTCGAGCACGGCCGCCTTCAACGGCCCGAGGTAGGTTGAGCCGACACCGTCGTTGATGTTCATGCCGTCCGGATCATTGCCGATGACAACGATCTTCGCGCCCGCCGCGGTGAACGCATCAGGCGAGATACCGGACGCTGCACCGTGTGCGCAATCGAGCACGACAGTCAGGCCCGCGAGGCTCGTACCTTCGAGCGTGCCGAGCAGGTGAACGAGGTAGCGATCTTCAGCATCCGCGAAACGCCGGATGCGCCCGACCTCTTTCCCGGTGACGGCGACGGGCGGGAGGCTCATGGCGGCCTCAATCGCGTCTTCTACGTCGTCGGGAAGCTTGCGCCCACCCTCTGCAAAAAACTTGATCCCATTGTCGGCGGCCGGGTTGTGTGAGGCAGACACCATGACGCCGAAATCGGCTCCGGTATCGGCGACCAGGTAGGCGGCGGCCGGGGTGGGAATAACGCCGGCATCGAGCACGTCGACGCCCGCAGCGGCGAGGCCGGCTGACACAGCAGCCGAGATGAACTCGCCGGAGACTCGCGGATCGCGCGCAACGATCGCGGTAGCGCGACGGCTCTCGCCCCGGGCATTACGCCCGAGTACGAGAGCCGCTGCGTGCGCGAGGGCGAGGGCAAGGTCGGCAGTGATATCCACGCCGGCCAAGCCTCGCACCCCATCGGTGCCAAACAGGCGTCCCATAGGGAATAGGTTCCTGTTTAGCGCTTCGAGTACTGAGGCGCCTTACGGGCCTTCTTGAGTCCGGCCTTCTTGCGCTCCTTGATGCGAGCGTCGCGGCTCAGGAAGCCAGCCTTCTTCAGCGTTGCACGGTTGTGCTCTGCGTCGATCTCGTTGAGTGCACGTGCGACAGCAAGGCGAAGTGCGCCGGCCTGACCCGAGGGGCCACCACCGTCGATGTTCGCGATGAGGTCGTATGCGCCACCGAGCTCAAGCACGGTGAACGGATCGGTGATGAGCTGCTGGTGCAGCTTGTTCGGGAAGTACTCGGCGAACTCGCGACCGTTCACGGTCATCTTGCCTTCGCCGGGGATCAGGCGCACGCGGGCTACTGCCTGCTTGCGACGGCCCACAGCTGCACCGGGAACGGTGAGCGCGGGGCGCGGTGCCGCGGCGGTTGCCTGCGATGCGGGGGTCTCGGTGGTGTAGCTCTCGGTGTCCACAGTCTGCTCTTCAGTCACGTTAAAGTCTCTCTTCTTGCGTCTCTAGCGCGCTACTGCGCAACCTGGCCAAAGGTGTAAGGGGTCGGCTGCTGTGCAGCGTGGGGGTGCTCCGGACCCGCGTAAACCTTCAGCTTGCGGAACAGATCAGCGCCAAGCGAGTTCTTCGGAAGCATGCCGCGGACAGCCTTCTCAACGGCGCGCTCCGGGTTCTTCGAGAGGAGCTCGGTGTAGGTCACCGAACGGAGGCCGCCCGGGTAGCCCGAGTGGCGGTAAGCCTTCTTCTGAGCTGCCTTGTTGGCGGTCAGTACAACCTTGTCCGCGTTGACAATGACGACGTAGTCGCCCATGTCCATGTGCGGTGCGAAGGTGGTCTTGTGCTTGCCACGGAGCAGGGCTGCTGCGTGCGATGCGAGGCGGCCGAGAACCACGTCTGCTGCGTCGATGACGATCCAGTCGTGCTTCTGGTCAGCTGCCTTCGGCGAATAAGTGCGAGTCACTGTCGTGCTGCTTTCTGTCGAAATGGAGGAGTTCTTGAATCCCACTCCGTGCGAGGTCTCATGCAGTGA
>JAGNOB010000216.1 GCA_017990305.1 Leucobacter sp. | reverse complement strand
CCAGGCGATAGCCCACCCGCTGACCCTCGCCATTGTCGCAGCCCTCGTGCTCGGCAAGCCGATCGGCATCATCGCGACGACCTGGCTCACGACGAAACTGCTGCGCACCAAGCTCGATCCAGAGCTGCGGTGGATCGACATGATCGGCGTCGGGCTCCTCGCGGGCATCGGCTTCACCGTGTCGCTGCTCGTCGCCGAGCTGAGCTTCGAGCCTGGCTCTGCCGAGGCTGACACCGCCAAGGTCGCGATCCTCGCGGCTTCTGTGATCGCGGCCCTGCTCGCCGCGGCCCTCCTCTCGATGCGCAACCGCCAGTACAGGCGGATCGCGCTCCGCGACGCGGTCGACGCAAATGAGGATGGCATTCCCGACGTCTACCAGCGGGGCGATGCTGACAGCGTGAGGTAGCCCCGACGGGCTGGTTCGCAGATGACGGATCGCGCAGGGTCAGCCGCGAACGGGTCGACTCCACGCCTCACTCGAGCTCGTGGCGTTGGGCCGGAGTAGTTCGATTCCCTCCAAGCTCTGGGCGCGGTGTAGGACACCAGAAGCTGTTGGAGGGCTTGGACGTCGCCGTTTACACACGCTCTTGACGAATACCCAGTGCGGCGGGCTATGGTCACATCATGAGCATCAATGGCGAGTTCACTACGGTAGTTTCTGACATGTCGTTCACGGAGGGCCCGCGCTGGCGCGATGGCCGCCTCTGGTTCGCGGACTTTTATACGCACGCGATTTACTCGGTCGCGGAAGACGGAACAGGTTTACGGACCGAAGTCGAGGTGCCGAACCAGCCGTCCGGTCTAGGCTGGCTGCCCGACGGCAGACTGTTATATGTGTCAGCGCTCGACAACCTCGTGATGCGGCAAGAAGCCGACGGATCGACGGCCGTCCACGCGAATCTCGCCGACCACTCGCCAGCGCAGCTCAACGACATGATCGTCGATGCGCAGGGGCGCTGTTGGATTGGACAGTTCGGTTTCGACCTGATGAATGGTGAAGATGTCGAGATGGCGACGCTGCTGCGGGTCGACCCCGATGGCACGGTCGCCGTCGTCGCGGAGGATCTGTGGTTTCCCAACGGCATGGTCGTTACCGCTGACGGTGCGACACTGCTTGTGAACGAGACCTTTGGGAACCGGGTCAGCGCGTTCGATATCGCTGAGGACGGCAGTCTCGGTCCCCGCAGAGACTGGGCGGTATTCGGGCCGCTCCCGTCGAGCCGGAGCATCGGTGAGATCATCGCGCAGGGACCGGTCGCACCAGACGGGTGCGGGCTCGACGCCGACGGCAACCTGTGGCTCGCGGATGCCCTCGGCGGGCGTGCAATCCGGGTCGCTGAGGGCGGCGAGATCCTCGAGACGGTGCAGCCAGGAACGGGCGTGTTCGCGTGCATGCTCGGCGGAGCGGACGGGCGCACGCTGTTTCTCAACTGCGCACCCGACTTTGACAAGCATGCGCGCAGTGCGGCACGTGAGGCACAGATCCTGTCGTTCCGGGTTGACACACCACACGGTGGCCGGCCCTAAGCGCCCGAACACCGGGCCAACTCCCGGCCTGCCAGCGATAGGCTGGAACCGCTTGACCGCCGGAGTAGCCGGGCAACGGCGCCGGTTGGTGAGCAATCACACATGAGAACGGCATTTCCATTGGGTGCCGCGCAATTGCACACAGGTGCAGACAGGAAACTGATATCCATGGCGAAGTATCGAGTACAAAACCCCGCAACGGGTGAGATCATCGAGAGCTTCGAATCCGCGACCGACGCGCAGGTTGAGGAACACCTTGCCAGCTCGGACGCCGTCTTCCGCGAGTGGCGAGAGCGCAGCGTGCAGGAGCGCGCAGCTGTCGTCAAGCGGGTCGCTGAGATCTTCGCGGAGCGCCGCGAGGAACTCGCAGAGATCATCGCCGTCGAGATGGGCAAGTCGATTGCCGAGAGCCTCGACGAGGTCGATTTCGCGACCGACATCATCGAGTACTACGCGGTGTATGGCCCCGGCCTCATCACTGACTACGAGATCCCGAGCACGATCCCGGGCAAGGCCATCATCGAGCAGCTGCCTGTCGGCGTGCTGCTCGGCGTCATGCCGTGGAACTTCCCGTACTACCAGGTCGCCCGTTTCGCGGCGCCGAACCTCGTGCTCGGCAACACGATCCTGCTCAAGCACGCCGACATCTGCGCGAAGTCGAACCTTGTGATCCAGGAGATCATGGAGCAGGCCGGCGTGCCTGTCGGCGGCTACCAGGCCGTGTTCACCTCGCACGACCAGATCGCCACGATGATCGCGGACCCCCGCGTGCAGGGTGTCTCGCTCACGGGCTCCGAGCGTGCGGGCGCCATCATTGGCGCGCAGGCCGGCACCCACCTGAAGAAGGCTGTGCTCGAGCTCGGCGGTATCGACCCGATGGTCGTGCTCGACAGCGACAACGTCGCCGAGATCGCGAAGACCGCGTGGGAGTTCCGCACGTACAACGGCGGCCAGGTCTGCAACTCGAACAAGCGGATGATCGTTATGGCCGACATCTACGACGAGTTCGTCGCGGAGCTGAAGAAGCTCGCCACGGGTCTCACCCCTGGCGACCAGCTCAACCTCGGCGAGGGCGAGTTCGCTCCGCTCTCGACGCGTGCGGCGGCTGAGACCGTCAACGCGCAGGTGCAGCGCGCGGTGGAAGAGGGCGCGACCCTCGAGGTCGGCGGAGTGCTCTCTGACGGCCCCGGCGCGCACTACTCGCCCGCAGTGCTCACGGGCGTACCCCGCGACTCGGCCTCGTACCAGGAGGAGATCTTCGGACCCGTCGCAACCGTGTACAAGGTGCACAGCGACGAGGAGGCACTCGAGCTCGCGAACGACTGCGCGCTCGGCCTCGGCGGCTCCGTGTTCTCGACCGACGAGGCACGCGCGGCGCGCGTCGCCTCGAAGCTCGAGGTCGGCATGGCGCACGTGAACATCATCGCGGCAGAGGCAGCGGAGATCCCGTTCGGCGGCGTGAAGCGCTCGGGCTTCGGCCGCGAGATGGGCCCCGTCGGCATCGGAGAGTTCGCGAACAAGCGACTCTACTTCGTCTCGGCGTAAGTCACAGCGGTAACGCGGACAGTGAGGGGTGCGGGCTTCGGCCCGCACCCCTCACGCTGTCCGAAGACTTGTCGACGGGGCGCATGACAGTGAGCCAGCGATTAGCCTGGCTAATCGCTCGATGCCCAGGTCGTCATTGTTCCCGGGGCTCAACCGCGGTCTCATAGAGGGTATGACTCCTCCTGTTCAAGTGCGTGCCGTCGGTGGCCGCTCAGTGGTGCCCGCGGTGGCCGTAGCCCTCGCTACCTTCCTGGTCGTGACCTCCGAAATGATGCCGGTGGGGGTGCTTACGCCCATCGCCCGAGACCTGGCGGTGTCGACGGGTCTCGCCGGTACGTCGTTGACCATAACGGGGTTGGTAGCTGCCGTTGTCTGCGTCTTCGCTCCGGTCTTCGCCCGCCGAGCCGACCGGCGCAGCATCATGGTCGGGTTTATGGTCGTGCTGGCGGCAGCCAATGTGCTCACCGCGGTCGCACCAAACTTCGCGGTGTTGGCGGCAGCACGCGTGCTCCTCGGCGTAGCGATGGGAATGGTGTGGGGGCTCGCCGCCGGACACGCCGTTCGATTGGTTGAACCACGCCGCGTCCCCGTGGCCACGACGCTCATCTTCTCTGGGGTGTCGATTGCATCGGTACTGGGCGTCCCATTGGGCACATTCGTCGCTGAGCATGCTGGGTGGCGGACAGCATTTTGGCTGCTCGGGGTGTTGGGGCTACTCACCGCGGGTGTGCTGCGGCTGCTCCTGCCGCCGCTCCCTGCCGGAGCAGAGCCGGCGAGGCTGAGCCGCGTCTTTGGGGTGCTGCGCATTCGCGGTGTCGCGGTCGGCCTCGCCATTACCGGGCTCGTTGTGTTCGGTCACTTCACCGGCTACACCTATGTGCGCCCGCTCCTCGAGTCCCAGTTTGGGCTCGCCGCGGGCACGGTCGCGCTCGCATTGTTGGTCTACGGGGTTGCGGGCGTAGCAGGGAATTTCGGGATCGGCCCCGTAGCGGGCAGGTATCCGAAGCCTGCCGTGCTGCTTGCGGTCGGTGGGGTAACCGTCGCTGCGTTACTCATCGCGGCCGACCTCACCTCGTCGACGCTCGCCGCGTTTGCTCTGCTGGTGCTGTGGGGCGCTGGGTACGGTGGCGTCTCCGTGTCCACTCAGAGTTGGATCGCGGCGGCGAGCCCTGCACACATCGAAGCATCCTCCGCGCTCTGGTCTGGGGTGTTTAACGCGAGTATCGCCCTCGGGGCGGTGGTAGGCGGACGTGCCCTAGATGGCGGCGGAAGCACCTCGGCAATGTGGGCCGCGGCCGTCATAGCGGCCGTCGCACTCCTGCTCGCTGTACTGCAACGGCCAGGTCGCCCCGCGCCCCGGGCAGTGCCAGACTCGATCAGAGACGAAGGTGTCTCGGCTACGACCGCGGCAACGCCGGCTCCCTGAGGGTCTCGGAGCGGACGGCGGCGCGCAGCCGGGGGATGAACTCCGCTGCGAGCGCATGTTG
>JAGNOB010000215.1 GCA_017990305.1 Leucobacter sp. | reverse complement strand
CGTTGGCGTCGTCGCCCATGAGCTTCGCGAGGATCGGCCTGAGCCGTGCCTCGGAGTCGAGGTTCACGCGGTACCAGGTCGCGCGGAGCGTTGGCATGTCTGCAACCGTGCGGAGCACGTCGCGGGTCACGCGCAGTTCCTCGCGATCCGCAGCTGTTTTGGGAATGAGCACCTCGTCAAAGAGCCGCGGGAAGAGGAGGAGCGGGTCCGACTCTTCGGCGGAGGTGAGGAGATCGAACCAGTTTTCGGCGCCGGACGTGAGGAGCGGTACGATCGCGTCTTCTTTGGCGCTGAAGTACCTGTAGAACGTGCGGAGCGAAATGCCCGCGGCCTCCGCGATTGCCTCTGCGGTGACCCTGTCTGATCCGTGCTCGGCGAACAGGCCCGCAGCTGCGCGCGCGATCTCGAGCCGTGTCGCTTCCCTTCGGCGGTCGGTGAGTGAGCGGCCGGTGACGCTGGCGTTCGTCGCCTCGGTGACATCGCGGGAATACTCCGGGTGCTGCATGGGTTTAATCTAACATGGCACGACGTGCCATACTGGCAAAACGTGCCACGCTCGATCCTGGGCGGGGCCTACCTGAAAGGAATCACCATGAACCGCTACGAAGGTCGCCGCGCGCTCGTCACGGGAGGCGGCTCCGGAATCGGCCAAGCCACGGTGCTGCGGCTCCTTGCAGAGGGTGGCCGCGTGGTCGCCGCGGATATGAGCGAAGCGGGGCTCGCTGACACTGTCGCGAAGGCCGGAGCCGCTGCGGATCGCTTGCACTCGGTTGTGCTGAACGTCGCCGACGAGCAGTCGGTTGTCACCGGCGTTGCCGACGCTGTTGCCTGGCTCAGCGGGTTGGATGTGCTCGTGAACGCGGCCGGCATCCTCCGCTCCTCGCACACAACCGAGACGACAGTCGAGTCGTTTGAGCAGGTGCTCCGCGTGAACCTCGTTGGCGCGTTTACCGTGATTCGTGAGGCCATCCCGGCGCTGCTCGAGGGAGCAGACCCGGCGGTCGTGAACTTCAGCTCGACCTCGGCCGACTTCGCCCACCCCTACATGGCCGCCTACGCTGCGTCAAAGGGTGGCGTGCAGTCGATGACGCACGCACTCGCCTCCGAATACTCGAAGAGCGGGATTCGGTTCACCGCGGTGCAGCCGGGCTCAATTTCCTCCGGCATGACAGACGGGTCGGGCGAGAGCGGTCAGAACCGCGGCCCAGGCCTCCCGGAAGACGCGGATATGTCGCTGTTCATGAAGATGAGCCCGGTGCTCGGCCAGGGCTACGCCGGACCGGAAGCGGTCGCGAGTGTCGTCGCGATGCTCGCGAGCGAGGACGGCAAGTTCATCACGGGCACCGAGGTGCGGATCGACGGGGGAACGCACTTCTAGGGCGCAGCGCCAAGCTCAGCGATCGCTGTCGACACATCGGGCGGGAGGGGCATCTGCCCCTCCCGCCCGATGGCGTTTCTCCGGTTACTCCGCGAGCTTGCCAACGGGGGAGTCGTCAATTCCCTCCTCGGCGAGCGCCCTGAATGATTCGGGCGCCTCGTTCGCCGGCTCGAATACGACACCGCCGTCTGGCGTCCACACCATGTTTCCCCGAAGCTCTGAGCTCTGCTCCGGGAAATCCGACCGGTTGTGAGCGCCGCGGGTCTCGCGGCGCTCACGAGCGCTCTCGAGCGTGGCACGTGCGGCAAGCATCGAGCCGTACAGGTCGAAGGCGTGTGCGAGGTCATCGAAGCCCGCGATGTCGGGATGCGCGGTGAGGTTATCGACGCGTTCAGCAAGCGCGTCGAGCTTCTCGAGCCCCTCGGTGAGTCCGGTCTCGCTGCGAACGACCCCGGCGTGCTCCGTCATCACGTTTCGAAGTTGGCGCTGCAGCAGGCGGGGGCTTTCCTCGCCCGTGCCTGTGAGAAGTGCCTGCATCTCTGCGCGGGCCTCGGCGACAGCACTTGGGTCCCGGTGAACGGTCGTAATGCCAGAAATGTACTCAGCGGCATCTCCGCCCGTGAGGCGGCCATAGACGAGGAGTTCGATGAGGGAGTTGCCGCCAAGCCTGTTGGCGCCGTGCAGTCCGCTCGCTGCCTCGCCAATGGCGTACAGCCCGTCGACTCCCGTCGCGTGCTCTTCGGCGCTCACCCAGACACCGCCCATGGAGTAGTGAGCTGTCGGTGCAATCTCGATGGGGTTCTGCGTGATGTCAAGCATTTGCAGGTCGATGAGGTTGCGGTAGACGCGGGGAAGTTTCTCGAGGATTTGCTGGCGCGGCAGGTGGGACACGTCGAGGAAGACGCCACCGTTGGTGGTGCCGCGGCCCTCAATGATCTCGGTGTAGCTTGCGAGCGCGACGCGGTCTCGGGTCGACAGCTCCATGCGCTCGGGGTCGTACTTCTCCATGAAGCGCTCGCCGAGCGCGTTGCGTAGTATTCCGCCCTCGCCACGGGCTGCCTCTGACACGAGCAGGCCAGCAGCGTCGGCTGGCTCAAGGATGCCTGATGGGTGGAACTGTACGAGTTCGGCGTCGCGGATCTTGGCACCAGCGAGCGCGGCGAGCCTGAACGAATCGCCGGTGTTCTCGTCGCGCCTCGACGAGGTGTTGCGCCAGATGCGAGTGTGCCCACCTGCCGCGAGGATGACTGCGTCGGCATGGATGACGACGGGCGTGCCGTCGACGATGTCGAAGCCGTAGGCGCCGAACACCCGACCGTCTCCGACGAGCAGTCGCGTGATGTAGATCGAGTCGTTGATGGGCACCTGCAGCTCCTGCGCGCGGCGCAGCAGGGTGCGCTGAATCTCAAGCCCCGTGTAGTCGCCCGCGTAGCAGGTGCGGCGGTAGAGGTGCGCGCCAAAGAAGCGCTGGCTGATCCGCCCGTCAGTCTCGCGCGCGAACGGCATGCCCCAGCGCTCGAGATCCTCGATCCCGCGGGCAGCGTTTTTTGCGACGATTTCGACGATGTGCGGATCTGCGAGGAAGTACGACTCACGAAGCGTGTCTGCTGCGTGCTGCTGCCAGCTGTCCTCGGGGTCCATGGTGCCGAGCGCGGCGTTGATACCGCCCGCCGCGAGCGTCGTGTGGGCGTCGTGCTTGCGGCGTTTGCCAACGGCGAGCACCTGCACGCCGCGTTCGGCGAGCTCGATCGAGGCGCGGAGTCCGGCTCCGCCGGTACCGATCACGAGGGCTGAGGTGGAGATGAGTCGTTCTTGTGTGCGGGTTGCGGTCATGGGAATCACGTTAGAGAGGCCGCTTCTATTCGTCCAATGAATGATTGTCATTGCGACGATGCGTTTTTGCTATTGAAGGCGTACGCTTGCACCCATGAACCTTGAGCAGCTCCGCGGTTTCGTTGAGATCGCGCGCACGAGCCACTTCACCCGGGCTGCCGAAGCTCTGCACCTCACCCAGCCATCGTTGAGTAGGCAGATCGCAACGCTTGAGTCCACACTCGGTGTCGAGCTGTTCCACCGAGCAAGAGGCAACGTCACCTTGACCGCGGCCGGCGAGCGGCTGCTGCCGATTGCAAAACGGATGCTCGCAGATGCCGAAGCCGCGGCGAGCGAAATGGCGGAGCTCGCCGGCCTGGGTCGTGGCCGCATTCGGCTCGGCGCGACGCCGACGCTCTGCACCTCAATCGTGGTTGAAGTGGTTGCCGAGTTCAGGCGACGCCACCCCGGGGTGGACATCGAGATTCTCGAGCGCGGCTCGAAAAGCCTGATCGCGGCCCTTGTCGAGGGGCAGCTCGATCTCGCGCTGATCGTGACGAGCGTCTCTTCAGAAGCAGAGCGAGCAGTCCTCGTACGCGAGCCCATCCTCGCAGAGCAGCTCGTGGTTGCTGGTGCTGCTGATGCACCGTGGCCGACCGAGCTCGCCACTCCAGTCTCACTCGAGTCGCTCGCACGGGTGCCACAGATCATGTTTCCCAAGAACTACGATCTGCGTACCGCGCTCGACGCTGAGTTTCTGGCGCGTGAACTCACCCCCAAATTCGCCGTCGAAGGCGTCGAAATGGACGCAGCTCTCCGCTTCGCGGAGCGCGGGCTGGGCATCGTGGTGGTTCCGGCAATGGTCGCAATCGACAGACCCGCTCTCCGTATCGCGCCGATTGCCTATCCGGGAATCGAGCGCACTGTGAGTATCGCGCGCCGCAAGGATATGGCGCCGACCCACGCGGCCGAGGCGATGCGTTCGCTCGTGCGCGAGGTCGCAGATCGCGTTGCCTCGCGGGATGACCGCCTCACTCGGCTTGTACGTCGGGAAGGCGGGGTCGAGTAACGCGGCAGGATCACAGGGCAGAGTGAGGTGAGCGCGGAGTTTCGCAGGGAAGCGGCCTGCTGTCGACTGCCGACAGCACGTTTGCTCGAATGCGAGAATGTGTCAGCCGTGAGAACTACACTTGCCGCATGTGCGCAGGCTATGGAATGGAGCTCTCGGGCCCGAACTCTGACCGTTCGGAGCGCTCGGGGCTGCGTGGCCCGATTCCGCCAGGCGACACGGCGGAGGGCCGAGCGCTGCTCGAAGCGTGGGTCGCGGAGCGCGGTGGTCGCGCGCGCATCACTGGAAAGCACGCGCGCAACCTCAACC
>JAGNOB010000214.1 GCA_017990305.1 Leucobacter sp. | reverse complement strand
CGACCGTCGTCCGTCCCCGCGCCCCTGCGACAATGAATCGGATTGCCGCGACCACACCTCTCGTTGCTTGTTCCCCGAGCCTCACCACGAACTCAGCGACATCGCGCGCATCGATTGGCGCTATCGCTGAGTCCTCCAGTGAGTGAATGACCGGCCCTCCGCGAGCATGCCGCGCAAGCCACCACGGAAGCCGCCCAACGTTCTCGCGCGGGCCGATCATGATGCCCGGGTAGATCACGGTGAGGCGGTCGCCTAACGCGGATTCTAGCTCCCGTTCGCACTCCGCTTTCGAAGCCCCATGGCTGCGGGCTGCGGGAACAAAGGCGAGCAGCCGAGACGACTCGTTCACGGGCGCTGTGGGCCAGTCCTCGAACGCGGTGACGGTCGATACGAAGACATATCGTCGGCACACGGGCCCGAGCGATGCTGCAGAAAGCGCGACCTCCTCAGGCTCATAGCCTGAGGTGTCAACGATGACGTCCCACGGGCCAGCACTCGCGACCCGGGCAAGGAGCTCTGGGTCGTTGCGGTCACCGAGAAACGCATCAATGCCCGCTGCGTTTGGCTGACTGCGGCCACGGTTAAGCACCGCTACGTCGTGTCCATGCGCGAGTGCCGCATCGACAACCGATCGCCCCAAAAAGATGCTTCCGCCTAGAACTAGCACTCGCATGCGGCTCCCGCCTCAGTGTCGTCATTGTTGCCCGGATACTCGCCTCTGGCCCGTCGCCATGCCTGGCATGCACCGAATTCTCGTCGTTTTTGTGTCAGAACGCCAGCGCAGCGGCTGAGAAGTTGCTCTGCGGGCGGGAGGCGAGCCACGGCGCTCCATGAAGCACGGGGCCGCAGCGTGAGCACTGTGCTCACGCTGCGGCCCCGTATGCCTCTCGGCTTGCCTACTTCACCGCACGGCTGCGGCGTACGCCACGCCACGCCATCGCAGCGCCAGCTGAGACGAGCAGCAGCATAGCGGCCACTCCAACGGGCTGTAGCGGCCCACTACCCGACTCTGCCAGCTTGCCGCCAGGCGGGTTCTCCTTGTTTGGTTTCTCCGTGGGTGGAGTCTTGGTGATGGTGTTTGTGAGGGTCACATCCACGATCTCGCCGTTGCCGACAGTCAGCGTGCCTGTGCTGAACTTCGGCCGCTCCCACGTTGCGTCTTTAATCGGCTTCGCGGGAACCTCGGACAGCGTCACGACTGCGCCAGCAGGCAGACCCTCGACCAGTGCTACCGTGCCGTCGGCCGATACCCTCAGGCTGCCCTCCCCTGCCTCGAATCCGTCGCCAGCTGGGTAGCTGTAGCGCACCTCAAACTCAGCGTCCTTCGCGACCAGCTCTGCGCCGTCTCCAGCGAGGACCTTGCGCACGCCGAAACCGCCGAGGTCGCGAGTGATCTCGTTCGTGGCGATGAGTGTGGTCACGTTGCCAAGTTTGGCTGGGAACGTCGACGGGCCGTCGAATGCGACCGGCTGCCAGGTTGCTCCGGCGACCGGCTCAGGCGCGACCTCAGTGAGCGTGATTACCGCGTCTGCGGGGATATTGTTCACACGCACGGGCTCGCCGTCCGCCCGCACAGTGGCGGTTCCCTTCCCAGCAGCGAACGTGTCTCCCTCGGGATACGAGTACTCAAATGTGTATTCGCGGTCGGTGTTCACAAGATTCGCAGCATCGCCACGGAGCTCTTTGACGAGTTCGAAGCTTGTGACGTCGCGCTTCACGGTGTTCGTGAGCGTGATCTCAACGCTGCTGCCATCGCCCACGACAAACGTCTCGTGGTCGAACGAGTGCCCGTCCCAAGTGCCTCCGGGAATCGGGGCCGGATCAAGCTCGGTGAGTGTCACCTCAGCGCCGAAAGGCAACTGGCCGCTCGAGACCCATTCGCCATCTGCCGCCACCGTGATGGTTCCGGCCCCAGCTGCAAAGCCCTTTCCGGCAGGATACGAATACCCTACTGAGAACGTGGTCTCCGGGCTGACGAGTTCCGCACCGCTACCGTCGATAACCTTGCGCAGCTTGAAGTCACCACTGTTGAGCGTAATCGGGTTGTCGAGGTCAATCGTAATCAGCTGGTCCTTGAGGACAGTGAAGGTTGACTTCGAGAACACGGGATCCAGCCAGCTTCCACCGGTTACTGGGTCAGGTGCAGCCTCTGTGAGCGTAATCTCAGCGCCGGCCGGTAGCCCGTCGACGCGAACAGGGTCTCCGCCTGCGACGACGATCACCTCACCAGAGCCTGCAGCGTAGCCTGCCCCTTCAGGGTGTGCCCAGTTCACTCGGAACTCGGTGCCCTCAGGCACGAGCTGTGCTCCGCTGCCCGAGAGCGACTTCTGGAGACTGAAGCCACCGGTTTCCTTCGCGATCGTGTTCGTGACGGTCACAGTCGCCTCGGTGTCTTCACCCACAACAAGTGTCGCGGGGCTCAGCACCGGGGTACCCCAGTTTGCGCCAGCGATTGCCTCGGGGGCGACCTCTGAGAAGGTGACCGCTGCGCCGAGCGGCAGCTCTTCGGTTGCGACGATGGAGCCGTCTGCCGGGAGGTCGAGCGTGCCCGAACCCGCGGGGTAATGCTCTCCAGCCTCGTAGCTGTAGTTCAGGGTGTACGAACCAACGCCGCTGAGATCAACCCCGTCGGGGTTTTCAACAACCTTCTTTGCCTGGATAGGCGCCTTCTTGAGCACTGCCTCGTTCGTGAGTGTAAAGAAGCTCACGCGTGCAAGGTTATTGTTGTCTGCCGAGAAGGTGAGCTCGAGCGATTCCGATGGCGTTGCCCCATCAAGCGGTGTGCCCTTCGCATCAGTTGCGACGAAAAGTGGCTTACTCCAGGCGACGTTGTCAGAGTCGCTCGGGGTCACTTCGGTAAGTACCACACGGCTCCCCTTGAAGAACTCCGCGCTCGTGTACGTTTGCCCCGCTTTGATTGTCGTTGTACCTGGTGTACCCACGGTGTCTTCAGCGTTGGCGTAGGCAACCCAGTCGAGCGTGAACTCAGGCGACTCGCTAAACACCGCGTCGCCCGTGAGCTGCTTCGTGACCGCGAACTTGCCAAAATTTGTACCTACCACGTTGCCGGATCCGCCTTGGCGAACAGCCGTTCCAGTGTGAGTATGGCGGTCGACGCCCTCGATGACCCATTCGGCCTTGTTCGTGTATGTTCCGGCCTTGCCTTCATCGCGGACCTTGGTTTCCCACCACACCATGTAGAAGCCGCCGGAGATTTTCCGATCGTCTGGTCGAGCGTTCTTTCCCGTTGCACCGCCGCGCGACGTAAAGTTGACGGAAAGATTGTCAGGAGCAATCTCGACGAGGTCGGCTGGCATCTCGTTCCAGACGGGCTCTTCGCGGTTGGTCTTGGGGTTCATTCGCACCGAGCCAACTTCGTGGACGGTGGGAGGCTTGACGAGCTCGTACGCCTCGAGGTCGAGGAAGTCGGTGACAGTGACTTTCTTGCCCGCCTCGAGCCCCTGTGGGCTCTGGGCGCGAACGCCGACGGTCCAGGTGATGGTGTCGGTGTTGGCGTGGTAGTCGCCGTGCTTCCATCCCCACGTTCCCTCGTATTCGCAGGCCTCAACGCAGACACTCGGGTTGGGCTTCACGGTGACAGGCGGTGATGTTACTCCGCCGATGTCAAACGTGTGCTCTTCGACCTCGGTGTTGTAGATGCGAACCTCGACGAAGAACTTGAATGATCCGCTGATGCCCCGCGGGTTCTGCTTGATGTAATCATCGTCGATCTCACAGGTAATCTTCGTGCTTGTCACCGTGCATTCGCCGGCCTTGCTGCCGTCGGCCCCGGTGGCCGGGAATGCGTCGGCGTAGCCACGCAGTTCTTCCGGTAGATCGATCGAGACTGACAATGGAAGGCTCGGATTGTCCTCTACCATCCAGTCGACGGAGATCTCTTGCCTGCTACCGCCATCAAATGTTTCGTTGGTGAAGTTGACTGAGGTGATCGTGCCCTGTGTCGCCGCGAATGCCGCGGTTGGAACCGAAGCCAGCCCCATCATTCCAAGCATTGCGACCAGGAGGCCGCTGAGCAACCGCCCCACCCTGTTCTGTTTCCACCGTTGTATTCTCGGTGGTACCGCGTCGCTCATGGCTTCCCCTCTCACGCCCCACTAAGGTCCCCCGACGATAGTGGGGGCCGCCTGGCGTGAGTCGATTCAGAGAAATGTCTACGGCTGCCCCAAGCTCAAGGCTAGGTATTTGGCCAGTCAGGCGTGAGAAAAGTGTGAGAATCCATAATTTTGGACTCAGATTGACGTCACGTTTCGTTACTCAAGGGATCGAGAGGGCGAACCGAGCACGTCACCCGACTGGTTTGCAACCCGAAACTCATTCGGCGCAACTCCGTACACCCGCTTGAAGGTTCGCCTGAACTGGTCGCTGGAGCCAAAGCCGCTCTCCCGCGCAATCTCGCTGACCGTTGCGGTAGTCGAAGTCGTTAGCCATTCGACCGCCGTCTCAATCCGTCGCTGTTGCAGCACTTCACCGACGGTGCTTCCTGAACCTTGAAAGCTTCGGTAGAGGTGCCGACGACTGACATTAAGCTCGGCCGCCATCGACTCGAT
>JAGNOB010000213.1 GCA_017990305.1 Leucobacter sp. | reverse complement strand
GTCGGTATCGTCCTGCGCTATCGCCGCGATTCCCGATGACTGTGTCCCGGCAACACGAGGGCGCCCGCTCAACGAAGCGGGCGCCTCTACACCACCGGGATCGGTGGCCGTATTCATGTGTGTCACGCAGCCTGGAAGGCGTCCTTGATCTGCTCAAAGAGCGCGGTATAGGCCTGGATGTCTTCGGTGAGGTAGAAGTCTGCGTCGAGGTAGACGATCTGCCCCTTCTCGACGGCGGTGACCTTCTGGAGTGCTTCCGAGCCTGCAATGAGCTCGTCCGCGGGTGCGGCGCCCGGCTCGAGGTCCTCGGGTGCGAACGATGCGTCGCGGTCGAGCACGATCGCCCAGTCGGGGTTTGCTGCGGCGATTGCCTCGACCGAGATGTCGTCGCCGTGCGAGGTGTCTTCTGCTTCCTGCTCAATCGCGGGAACGAGGCCGAGCGCGGGGAATACCGGGCCAACGCTGCGGCCGGTGGTGGCAGCTACATACTCGACCTTGCCGCCCGAGGTGATGAGCCCCATGACGGTGTCGGTGCCGTTGTAGGCTTCCTTCGCGCCGGCGATTGCGTCGTCGAGCTTGGTGTTCAGCGCGTCGGCCTCGTCCTTCTTGTCGAAGATGTCGCCAAGGATGGTTGTGCTGCGCTTGAGCTCGCTCATGAGGTCCTCGCCCTCGCGCGGCGAGAAGTCGAGAACAACAGCGTCTGGGTTCTGCGTCTTGATGTCTTCGTAGAAGCTGCTGAAGCGGTAGCCGGCGAAGATCACGTCGGGCTGCGCCGCGACGATTGCCTCGAGGTTGGGCTCGCGGTGCGCCCCAACGTCGACGACATCTTCGTTGTCCGTGTAGTTCGGCCAGACCGAACCCATGATGCCCTTTGGTGCGGCGGCGAGTTCGACGTTCCAGCTGTCGAGGGTCTCAAAAACGTGATTGTCGAGGGCGACGACGGTCTCGGGGTTCACGGGCACCTCGACGGTGCCGTGGTTGTCAGTGATCGAAACTGTCGAAGCGCCTTCGGGTTTCGTCTCTGCGTCGTCGGCGGGGGCCGAGGTGCAGGCCGAAAGGACGAGGGCGGCGCCTGCAGCAATCGCTGCGAGGCTCAGCAGGCGTGGCCTGCGGGAGGTTCGGAGAGTCACGATGATGATTTCCTTAGGACGGAGTTCGATTGACGGCGCGCCAGCCTCCGGCTGGAGGCTATGAGGTTCCGTGAGAGGGCCCGTGCACTGGGCAAATTCCCACACTGGTTCCTGCTTAGGTAAGCCTAACCTTGAATTCATCTGATGTTCAAGGGCGCTCGCGTATTATTACTCCGAGCTGGGGTTTCCCGTCACGCTACAAGTTCGTATCCGTACGCAAGCAGCTGCAGCTCAGTGCCACTGTCGAGGTGGATAAGCCGCTCACGCTGCGGGAGCCTGTGAAAACCGAGCCGTTCGTAGAGTCGACGCGCAGCGGGCATGAGCGGGCTCGTCTCAAGCGACAGCTGGCTCGCGCCCCGAATCCGCGCCAGGCGCAGACTGTGCCGTGTCAATAGCTCACCGATGCCGCGCCCCCGTGCACTGTGCGCGACGCCGAGCAGCCTGATGTCCATCTCGCCCGGCTGCGAGACAAGCGTGATGAGCTCGCGGTTCCTCGGTGTTGTCACGGTGCCGAGCAACGCTCCAGAGGCAAGGTCTTCGGCGACCCACACCAGCGCCGACTCGGCCCGCGAAGCCACGTCCGCGATGACCGCAAGGTATGACGCGTCGAGGTGCGCATAGTCGTCTCGGTACGCCGCGAGCACCATGTCGCTCACCGCGGCAATCTCGTCCTCGCGAACAAGCCGCACCCGCACGTCGTCGCGCTCCTGCAGCGGGTACGCGTAGGTGAGCGAGCGCCCATAGCCCGCCGCCGAGCGCGCGTCGTCGTTCGCGGCAGTGCGATCGA
The DNA here is from genome assembly GCA_017990305.1 of Leucobacter sp. GTDB lineage: Bacteria > Actinomycetota > Actinomycetes > Actinomycetales > Microbacteriaceae > Leucobacter. Next base: position 2,659 of record JAGNOB010000213.1, on the reverse strand, counting down.
ACCCAAGCCGGGCGTAGAGGTGCTGGGCCGGGTTACGCTCCCCGGTATCCAGCCTGAGGGTCGAGGAGCCCCACCGGAGCGCTTCCTCGAGGCCTGCTCGAACGAGCGCCGCACCGATTCCGCGCCCCTGTGCCGTCGGCGAGACCGCGACGAGGCGCAGCTCTGCCTCGCCGGGCTGGGCAAGCTTCGCGTGCGAGCTGTCGGCGCGCAGCACCGATGCAGCACCAAGGAGCTCGCCGCCTTCCTCCCACACGAGTACCCGGCCGTCAGCGTCTCGGCCCGCCGTATCGCTCTCGGAGCGCTCCCACTCGGGATTCCCGGCGAGCTCGGCCGCGTACGGCCCTGCGCCGTACGCGCCGCGCAAGAGCGCGGCTTCCGAGGGGTATTCCTCGGCTCGAATCGGGCGAATCATCGGAAACGAAGCATCAATCACTCGGTAATTCTATGGCCGGGACCGATCTGCAAGCTCCGCCCAGTGCGCGGCCCTACATCTGAGGCGGCAGCGGCGCTCCGGGCACCGAGAAGTCTGGCTGACCGTCGGGGCGGGCAGGGATCGGCCGGCCATCAGCGAACGTCGGCCATGGCAGCAGCACCTGGGTCGGGGCCGGCTGCTGCGCAACGTCTGCTGCCGCTGCTACGTTGCTGCTCGGCGGGAGCTGGACGGGGGTCTCCGACGAGCTGGGAGCCACCGTGGCCGGCGCTGCCTCGCTCGCGACACGTTCTGCCTGCGCCGCCTGGCGCTTCTCGGCGCGTGCGTCGGAGCCGTTGGCCCAGCGCAGCAGCAGGGTCACTGAGAGCCCGAGAGCGGTAAGAATGAGTACCGCGGTCGCGATCTTCCAGTACAGGTCGGGGACGTGGAGGTTAAAGGCCTCGATACCGACAGGTGCGGTGAACAGGATGCCAGCGAGCACGGCGAGCGCGCTTGTGATGAAGGCGAAGCGGTTTCCGGCTTCGTCATCCTCAGATCCGGTGCGGAGCAGCAGCTCGCAGCACAGGATCACGAGGCGCGTGACGAGGATCACGAGGATGGATTTCCAGAAGATTTCGAGCATGAGCGCGAACGGGTCGTACGGAGTCATCCAGATCACGACGAGCAGCAGGCCGAGGATGTAGGTGTTTGCGATGAGCGCTACGGGCGCGTACCACTCGTTTGTGCGCTGCCGGTTCGTGTCGATCGCAGTGAGGACAACGAAGACGGCGAACAGTGCGAAGGTCGAGAAGATCCGCTCGAAGCGGCCCTCGAAATCTCCGATGAACAACAGCGAGATCGATGCGAGCGTCAACCCGATGAGCAAGACAATGCTCACTCGGAGGAACGTCGACAGCTTCTTTTTGCCGGACCCTGCCACCTGTGGGGCGTCAATGACGGCGCCCTGCGTGGGTTCCTGCGGTGCATTGTTGTCGCTCATGTCCCCCAGTCTGACACTTTCGGGCTGCGAACTGCCAGAAATACTGCGCGATGCCAAATCCCACAGGTTCTCCACGCGCGCGATGCCATAGGGGACAAACCTCTGCCCGAAAGCCCCGTAGACTGAGGGGGTGACTGACTTCGCTGCCTCTTTGCCCCGCCCCGATACGGTCGCCGATGCGGCTGCCACCCCCGAGAAAGAGCAGCCCTACGCGGCCCTCGGTCTCCAGACCAACGAGTACGAGCAGATCCGCGAGATCCTCGGCCGCCGCCCCACCTCTGGCGAGCTCGCCATGTATTCGGTGATGTGGTCCGAGCACTGCTCGTACAAGTCTTCCAAGCCGTACCTGCGCCAGTTCGGCAAGAAGGTCAACGACAAGATGCGCGAGCGGCTACTCGTTGGCATCGGCGAGAACGCAGGCGTCGTTGACGTCGGCGAGGGCTGGGCGGTGACCTTCAAGGTCGAGAGCCACAACAGCCCCTCATACATCGAACCGTTCCAGGGCGCCGCAACCGGCGTCGGCGGCATCATCCGCGACATCATCTCGATGGGCGCCCGCCCGGTCGCGGTCATGGATCAGCTGCGCTTTGGCGCGATCGACCACCCAGACACCGCACGCGTTGTGCACGGCGCAGTCGCCGGCATCTCCTCGTACGCGAACTGCCTTGGCCTGCCGAACATCGGCGGCGAGACAGTGTTTGACTCGGTCTACCAGGGCAACCCGCTCGTGAATGCCCTCGGTGTCGGCGTGCTCCGCCACGAGGATCTCCACACCGCGAACGCCTCGGGCCTCGGCAACAAGGTCGTGCTGTTCGGCGCCCGCACCGGTGGCGACGGCATCGGCGGCGCCTCGGTGCTCTCGTCGTCGAGCTTCGAGGAAGACGGCCCTTCGAAGCGCCCCGCAGTGCAGGTCGGCGATCCGTTCGCCGAGAAGGTGCTCATTGAGTGCTGCCTCGAGATGTTCCAGGCTGACCTCGTTGAGGGCATCCAGGATCTCGGTGCGGCCGGCATCTCGTGTGCAACGTCGGAGCTCGCGGCGAACGGCGACGGCGGCATGTTCGTCGAGCTCGACAGTGTTCTGCTCCGCGATCCTTCGCTCACTGCTGAGGAGATCCTCATGTCTGAGAGCCAGGAGCGCATGATGGCGATTGTCGCGCCTGAGAAGCTCGACGCGTTCCTCGCGGTCGCCGCGAAGTGGGACGTCGAGGCGAGCGTGCTCGGCGAGGTCACCGACACGAACCGTCTCATCA
>JAGNOB010000211.1 GCA_017990305.1 Leucobacter sp. | reverse complement strand
TGCTCGGCGCGTCATCGCGGAGCACGGCCGCAAGTGCGCGAAGCGCGCGGTCAAATGCGGCGTCGTCGGATCCGCCAAGCCCAATGACGAGCCCGGCCATGCCTGCGCCTCGCCGCTGCCAGTACCCACCAAGCGGCTCGGCACCGAGCCCTGCCTCGCGTGCGCGACGCACCGCGCGTTCCTCACGTGTGCGCAACAGCACCGAATCACTCCCGACAAACTCGAGTACGGCGTGGAGCCCCCCGTCCATCGGCCGCACCCGAACTTCGGGAACCCCAGCGAGCCGTTCGGAGACGAGGTCACGGCGTTCGGCGTAGCGACGAAGAAGCCGTGCGGTGTGGCGTCTGAGCTCGCCAGTCGCGAGGTAGTGCGCGAGCGCGAACTGCACGACGGAGGAGACGGGGCCTCCGAGCTCGCGCCGCACGGGTTCGAGGGTCGCCCGGATCCCCTCAGGTGCGAGCAGGTAGCCAGCGGAAAGCGCCGGCGCGACGGTTCGCGAGAAGGTGCCAAGAAGCACCACGCAACCGTCGACAGGGTCGTCAAGCGCCGCGAGGGTCGGCAGCGGGCTTCCGGTGAAGCGCAGCTCGGAGTCGAAGTCGTCCTCGACGATCACGACACCCCCGCGCTGCGCCCACGCGAGCAACTCACGGCGGCGCACGAGCGGCAGCGAGCCCCCCAACGGGTACTGGTGGCTGGGGGTCACAATCACGAGGTCGAGCACGCCCTCGGGTAGTCGTGCGGTGTCGAGGCCCTCCGCGTCGGTCGGGAGCGCGACGATGCGCGCTCCGTGCCTAGCGGCGACCCCGCGCAGCGACGGCAAACCCGGGTCCTCGACGCCGACGACGAGTCCTCGCCCCCGTGTCGTGCCGAGCGCGGTGAGGAGCAGTCCAAGACCTTCGCGGGTGCCTGCGGTGACAACGACGTCGTTGGCGGCTCTCGCCGTCGCACGCATTCGGCGCAGGTGATCCGCGATCTCTTCGCGCAGCTTCGGGTCCCCCAGGGGCGGCGCGACCAGGTGTGCTCGCGCCGCGGCCTCGCGCCACGCAGCGCGCCACGCCGGACTGTTGATCGCGCTCGGGATCGGCTCCCCCGGCGCGAGCGGCTGCCGCGCCGGCGTATCACCAGGACCGCCGACCTGACCCGCTGTATCGAGCGCGGCCTCTACGGTGGCGGCCGGGTACGGCCCTCCGTGAAGCGCACGCTCCGCACGCTCGCGACTTGCTGCGTCGGCAGCAGCGGGTGCGAGCTCGGGGTTCACCGCGGTTCCGCGTCCGTGCATCGCGACGAGGTAGCCCTCGGCGATGAGCTGCTCGTATGCGGCGACGACGACGCCGCGGGCGACACTGATGCGGCGCGAGAGCTCGCGGGTTGCGGGAACCGGCTCTGCGGGGCGCAGCGTGCCAGCGTCGATTGCCTCACGCAGTGCAGCCGCGAGCTGTACCGGCAGCGGTGCCTCGAGCGTCCGGTCGAGCTCGACCGGGAACTCGCGGGGCGCCCCGCGCGGCGGGCGCGGCGCAGCTGCGCGGCGCCCGCTCTGCCGATCCCCCAGCTCCGCTCTCATACCTCCAGAATAACCCGCCGCTGGCTACGCCCCGCGGACTGGCAGTCCGAGCGATGCTTCTCCGTCCGCGAGCGGTGCGAGGATCTCCGCGACCTCAGCGGGGTCAAGATCTTCGACGCGCTGCGGCATCCAGGCTGGGTTGCGATCCTTGTCGACGAGCTGGGCACGCACGCCCTCCGCAAAGTTCGGGTGAACGGCGAGGCGCGGCACAATGCGGAAGTCATCCTCAAGCACAGCGGCGACGTCGAGATCATCGGCCCGCGTGCGAGCGATCTGTGAGACCGTCGCGACCAGCGACAGCGGGCACATACCTCGCGCAAGCTCTGCGGTCTCGCGGGCGACGGCGAGGTCGCTCGCTTCAAGGCCGGCAAGCAGCGCAGCGGTCGCGCCAATCGGGTCTGCAACCGCGTCGACGTCGCCCAGTGCGGTGTCGGCAATCGGATCAAACCACTCGCGGACGGCGAGCAGTGGCGCCTCGGGCACCGCCACAGCGAATTCGGCGAGCGTCGCTTCGGGGTCTCCCCCTGCGGCGAGCGCAGCGCGAAGCTCATCGATCCGCGTGCTGTCGATGAGTGTGTCGGCGAACCCGAGGGCGATCGCGTCGGCCGGGCCCATCTCACCCGCTGTGATCGAAAGGTACTCACCGAGCCGTCCTGGCGCGCGAGCTAGGAGGTAGTGTCCGCCGACGTCGGGCATGATGCCGATGCGCGCCTCGGGCATTGCGAGCCGGCTGCGTTCGGTGACAACTCGGAAGGCGGAGTGGCCGCCGAGTCCGATGCCGCCGCCCATGGTGATGCCATCCATGATGGCGACGATGGGCACCGGGGAAGCGCTGATGCGGTAGTTGATGACGTACTCGGCGCCGAAGAGGATGCGCGGGTCGCCGCCGAAGGCGATCTGCTTGATGTCGCCGCCGCCGCAGAAGCCGCGTTCGCCTGCGCCGTCGAGCACAATCGCACTTGATCCGGTTGCCCCGTCCAAGGCGGCTGCGATCCCCTCGAACATCTCTGTGTTCAAGGCGTTGATTGCCCGTGGGCGGTTCAGTGTGACCCTGGTGATCGCGCCTTCGCGGTGGGTGAGAATAAGCGGTTCGGAAACGTCAGCGTTCATACCTGCACGCTAGCAGCCTGGCAGACGCGGCGCACGGGGGCCGCGTTCGCTAGGCTCGGTTGCGTGCTAGATGACCGCTACGACAACGACCCGATTGCCCGGATGAAGCCGCGTCGGGGCCCTGTGCAGCGCAAGGAGGTCCCGCTGGTGAAGGGCCTGGTCGTGGAGCACAGCCTGACCGAGTTTTGCGGCGCGGTGGTTGACGCGCGCGACGGGGTGCTCAAGCTTGAAGATTTCGATGGCGCCGTGCGCGCGTTTCCGCTCGCTGATGGGTTTCTCGTCGACGGGGAGCCAGTGAAGTTTGTGGCGCCGACGCGGGCACCCGTGCGGCGCCGCACCGCATCGGGGTCGTTCGCGGCGCCGCAGGAACGCGCTCGTGTGGCCATGCCAAGCCGGATCTTTGTTGAGGGCCGTCACGATGCGGAGCTCGTCGAGCAGGTGTGGGGCGATGACTTGCGTGTCGAGGGGATCGTGGTCGAGCTGCTCGACGGCGCGGATCACCTTGAACGCGTACTCGCAGAGTTCCAGCCGGGACCGGATCGGCGCGCGGGTGTGTTGCTCGACCACCTCGTGACGGGGTCGAAGGAGACGCGGATCGCGGATGCGATTGCTCGCGGCCCGCACGGCGCCCATGTCTTGATCGTTGGGCACCCCTACATTGACATCTGGGAAGCGGTGAAGCCGGAACGTCTTGGGATGACCGCGTGGCCGCGGATCCCACGCGGCATCGACTGGAAGACCGGTATCTGCCGCGCGCTCGGGTGGCCCTCTGAGGATCTCGCTGACACGGCGGACGCGTGGAAGCGGATCCGCAGCAGGGTGCGCAATTTCCGTGACCTCGAGCCGCAGCTCGTCGGGCGCGTCGAGGAGCTCATCGACTTTGTGTCTGTCGGGCACTGACCAGCAGCGCCAGCGTAGGCTGGGCGGGTAGCGAGAGATGAGGGTGGGTGCCATGACCAAGACGATCTTTGTGGTGATGCCCGAGTGGCAGGGCTCGGCGTCTTCGCGTGCGATGCTACTCGCTGATGGCGCGGCCCAGCTGCGTGAGGATCTGCCGCCGAGCGCCCGCTTTGAGGTCGCCGTCCCGGCGCACGCAGGTGACTCGCTCGGCACTCCGGTCGCCCGGCTGAGTTCGGTGCTTGCTGCACGCGACGCCGCACGCGAGGTGCTGCGCGGCCACGATGGTGCGGCGATCACGGTGGGCGGGGATTGCGCGTCGACTCTCGCCGGGCTCGAGCACGCGATTGCGCGGGATCCCAATACCGCCGTGCTCTGGTTCGACGCGCACCCTGACCTACAGCACCCGAGCACGTCGCCTTCGGGCGCCGCGTCGGGGATGGCGCTCAGGCACGCGCTCGGTGACGGCGTTCCCGACCTCGTGTCCGCTCAGCCGGTCGATCCGTCACGCGTCCTGTTGGTCGGGGCCCGCGAGGTTGACCCTGAGGAAGCTGAGGCGATCACGCGATTCGGTATTCGTACGCAGCCTGTGCTCTCGACTGGGGCAGACAGTGACGTAGGCGATTCGATCGCGCTCTGGCTCAGCGAGATGGGGGCGACAAGTGTGTATGTGCACATCGATCTCGACGTTCTCGACCCGGCCGAGTTCGCGTCCGTGCACGGCGCGGTGCCGTTCGGGTTTGCCGTCACGGAGCTCACTGCGGCGATTCGTGCAGCTGTCGCGACAGTCCCACTCGCTGGCGCGGCGATCTGCGAGTTCGCGCCTGCCGACAGTGCGATGGCTGCGGAAGACGCGCCGACCGTGTTGCGGGTGCTCGCAGCGCTTACGTCGGGCGGTCGGTCATGAGCGCACCGCAGACGGCGCCTACTGCGTCGCGGCGACGCAATTTGCCGCTCGCGTGGTTCGGTTACGCGTACGCGACGGTTGTCGGTTTCGTATGGGGCTCTATCTG
>JAGNOB010000212.1 GCA_017990305.1 Leucobacter sp. | reverse complement strand
GGTTCGACACCATGGACACACGATTCGACGTCGCAGACGGAAGGAACGGTCAAATGGAAGAACGATTCGCTGCCCTCGACACCCGCGTCGCCAGTGTCCGAACCGACCTGAGCGACCAGATCCAGAGTATGAAGACCGAGCTCACGGCGAGGTTCGAACACACAACCGCTGACCTGAGCGCCAAGGTCGACCGCAGTGAGGCCCAGCTCGGTCATCGCATCGACCGCGCCGAAGCGAAGCTCGGTCATCGCATCGACAGGCTCGACGATCGCGTCTTCAACCTCGTCGCTCACATCACGCCCGACGTCGAAAGCTCCGAACGCTCAACTCCGAACTCCGCACCGAACGGGTTGACCGCCTAGCCACAGATACCGCCGGCGGCCAGTTAGGAACCGACGAACTCCCGGTGCCTGACGCGCAGCCCGAGCAGCATCGCATTGAGGCCGATGTCGAACGCAACATCGGTGGGGCGAACCTCACCCGTGCCAGCTCGGGCCGCCGCGTACACCGCCCGAAAGGTCGGCGCCTGAGGGTCATCTCCCGGATCAAGCATGTTATCTGGCGCCGTGTGATCGAGCGCGGCCCCGAGGATAAGACTCTCAATCGCAACCACGGTGACAAGTACCTCATCCTCAGGCCAGCCTGCAGCAACGAGCCCGCTACAGACAACCTCATACATCTGGCTCGTGCGCGTTCCCGTTGCAATCGGCAACACCCCAAGCAACGCAATCGTCGGCGGATGCGCAGCAAACGCGTTCCGATACGACCGCGCCCAACGCTCAAGCGCGGCGTCCCACGGGAGATCAGCAAAACCCGACACATCGATGCGGTCGCTCACGAGCTCACGAATGCCTGAAATCAGGTCATCCTGGCCTTGAATATGGTTATACAGCGCCGAAGGTCTCACTCCGAGTTCTCGCGCGATCTCGCGCAAACTCGCGCCCGATTCACCCCGCTCGTCGAGCAGCCTGAGCGCGGTCTCGAGGATCAGCCCCCGCGTGAGCACGGCAGTCGTTGGCCGCCCCGATCGTCGAGCCGTTGATCCCTCGTTCACCGCCATGGTGCGCCACTTTCTCTCCGAGCGGTCGATGTGGCGTCGTTCCCGTCGCATCGATTTTCCTCTCAACCGAGGCTATCGGAGGAAGCTCGCGCTGCCACACTGCACGCTCGACTCGCGTTCACAGCCCGGGTAGGCCTACAATAACGAACACTGTTCATTTATGGGGGAAACCTGCACCGGCATCGAGGCCGGAGAAGGAGCGAACATGACACTCACGGTGTTCACTGGGGGAAGCATCATCCTCGAGGCAGAGCGCGAGGGCCGCACGCACACGAGCGACGCAATCGCGTTCCGTGGCGATCGAGTCGCTGCCCTTGGCGCGGAAGCGATCGCACTCGCTGAACAGGCCGACGCCGCAGTCGTAGACCTCGCGGGCGGAACGCTCGTTCCCGGTATCGGCGAGGGCCACGCCCACCCCGTGCTCGGCGGGCTCGAGGCCGCCGGCCCCGACGTACGTTCGGCAACAGACCTCCAGGGCATCATCGACGCAGTCGCCGACTGGAAGCGCGAGCACCCTGACGCGGAGTGGATAGTCGGCGCAAGCTACGACGCAACCTTCGCACCGGGCGGAGTCTTCGACGCGAAATGGCTCGACGCCGTCACCGGCGACACCCCAACAATCCTGCGTGCGTGGGATTACCACACAGCGTGGGTGAACTCAGCGGCGCTCGCAGCGGGCGGCATCACTGCTGAAACTCCTGATCTACCGCTCGGACGCTATGTCCGGCGCGCCGACGGCACCCCCGCAGGCACGCTGCAGGAGGCCGCAGCAAACAACTTCATCGCCGACGTGGTGCCGCCGTTTGCGCTCGCCGACAGGGTCGCCGCGATCGAGTCTTCGACGCGCGACTATGCGGCGCAGGGCACCACCTGGGTGCAGGACGCCTGGGTCGAGCTCAGCGACGTCGACACCTATCTCACAGCCGCACGCGAGGATCGCCTCCACACCCGTGTGAACCTCGCGTTCCGGGCAGACCCCGCGAACTGGCGCGAGCAGGCTGCCAGCTTCGTCGAGCTGCGCGGCGAGATCCGCGCGCTCGGACACGACCGGCTGAGCGCCGAGACGGTGAAATTCTTCGTCGACGGCGTGATCGAAAGTCGCACCGCTGCCCTCGGCGCCCCGTACGCCGACCGACCAGACGAGCGCGGGCTCCCCAACTGGGCGGAGCACGAGATCCTCGAGGCCGCGAAGGCGTTCGACGCCGCCGGATTCCAGCTCCACATCCACGCGATCGGCGACGACGCGAACCGGATTGCCCTCGACACAATCCAGGCGGTGAACGAGGAGAATCCGCCCCGCGAGCGCGCACACGTCATTGCGCACGTTGCAATGCTCGCGCCCGCTGACATCGCCCGGTTCGCATCGCTCGGCGTCATCGCGAATTTCGAGCCGTACTGGGCGCAGTGCGACGCGGTGATGCGCGACCTCACGATCCCGCACATCGGCCACGATCGCGAGGGCTGGCAGTACCTCATCGGCTCGGTGCTCCGCTCCGGCGCGACCGTGTCGTTCGGCAGCGACTGGCCAGTCACGACGAAGGACTGGCGGCCCGCGTTCGCCACCGCCGTCACCAGGCACAGCCATCTCGAGCCCGAAGCCGCTTCCTGGCTCCCAGACGAGCGCGTGAGCGCCGGAGCAGCCCTCTCCGCCTACACCCTCGCCACCGCCAAGCAGGCGCTCGCGCCCGAGCGCGGCACGCTCAACGTCGGCATGATCGCCGACGCCGTCTGGCTCGCCGCCGACCCGCTCACTGTCGATCCGACCGCCGTCCCCGAGATCGAGGTCATCGCGACCTGGCTCGCCGGCGAACGCACGCACTAGTTTCTCTCCCCCACCCGACCCACTGATTCAAAGGAGAATCGTGTCGAACACACCCACCCCCGCCACAAGCGCGGCGCAACCGCACATGCGGCGAGCGCTCGGACTCACCGGTCTCACGTTCTTCGGCGTGACCTACATGACAGTGATCACGGTGTTCACGACGTACGGCATCGTGAACCAGGTCACCGGGGGCAAGCTCCCCGCCGCCTACATCGTGGCTGTCGTCACGATGCTGTTCACCGCGGCAAGCTACGCAGCGATGGTGCGAAAGTACCCGGTTGCCGGTTCCGCCTACACCTACGCGCAGCAGTCGTTCGGCGGCGGCCCCGGCTTCCTCACCGGTTGGGTGATGCTGCTCGACTACCTGTTCATTCCGATGATCAACTTCATGCTCATCGGCATCTACCTGAATACGCAGTTCCCCGCGATCCCGGTGTGGGTGTTCACGCTCGCCGCGCTGCTGCTCGTGCTGCTGTTCAACGTGCTCGGCATCACGCTCGTGAACAAGCTGAACATGGCAATCATCGCCCTGTCGGTGGTGCTCGTTGTCGTGTTCGTGGCGCTCGCGTTCAAGCAGTACCTGGGCGGAGACCAGTCTGTCGGCATCATCGAACCATTCACCTTCGGTGAGGGCGGTATCGGTGCGATCGCCTCGGGCGCCGCGATCCTCGCGCTCTCGTTCCTCGGGTTTGATGCGGTCTCAACCCTGTCCGAGGAGGCGAAGAACCCGCGCCGCGACATTCCGCGCGCGATCATGCTGTCGACCCTCGTTGGCGGTTTCTTCTTCATCCTCGTGGCGTGGGCTGGTGCGCTCGCGTTCAACCCCGACTGGTCTTCGCTCAGCGATGCACAGATCGAGGCGGCGGGCACGACCGTGCTCGACTCGTTCGGCGCGAGCTGGTTCACCTCGCTCTTCGTCGCCGTCTACGTCGTCGGCGCCTTCGGCTCGGGCATGACCGGCCAGGTGTCGGTCTCTCGCATCCTCTATGCAATGGGCCGCGACGGGATGCTCCCGAAGCCCCTCTCAAAGCTGCACCGCCGCTTCGGCACCCCGATTGTTGCCGCCGTCGTCGTCTCGGTGTTCGCGCTCTCGGCGCTGTTCGTGCCGTTCGACACGGTCGCGTTCATGATCAGCTTCGGGGCGCTCGCCGCGTTCGCGATGGTGAACCTTTCGGTGATCCGCACCTACCTCTTCCCGAAGGGCGGCCGTGCACGGCCGGCAACGTTCGGGGAGATCCTGCGGTACGGCGTCGCACCAGCGATCGGCTTCGCCCTCACGATCTGGCTGTGGACATCGCTTGAGCCCGTCACCTGGCTCGTCGGGCTTGTCTGGCTCGTCATCGGTGTCGGCGTCATCGCGATCGTCACACGCGGCTTCCGCAGGCCAGTACCGAAGATGGACTTCTCGGAGGGCGACCCCACGACGCAGCAGATCGACGCCCTCGGCGACGAGTTCCCCCTCGAGGGCGAGCGCCGCTAGGTCGAACGGAGCCCGCTCGGTGAACGCCGGCGGCGTGTCAGCTACCGCAGGTGCTGCACGTCGCCGGCGTTCACCGTGAGAGTTCCGCCTGTCGGGAGATCTACGACCAGCGCGCCGTCGTCAGCGAGCATGCGAGCCCGGCCGTCAACAATTTCATCACCAGGCAAGTGCACGCGTACCTCCGTGCCAAGCGTGAGGGAATGCCGCGCGGCGCGGATC
>JAGNOB010000210.1 GCA_017990305.1 Leucobacter sp. | reverse complement strand
TGCCTGCGTTGACGATGACGAGCTGCTTGGTGTCTGCCATGGTGGTGCTTTCTCGAAGGGGTCTCTGGAGGAGACGAAGTCTGTGAGGGGAAACGGAGGGAACCTCGCCGGTGCGGTGCGGTGCGGGCGAAGCGATGCGCGCGGCTGCGGCTACGCTCTGCAGCTACGCTCTGCAGCTACGCTCTGCGCGCCGCGACGAGTTTCTCGTTGAGTCGCTGGAGCTCGCGGAGCTCCTCGGGGGTGAGGGCGCGCATCGCCTGTCCGATGTCGCGCCCGTGGGCGCGGCCGACCTCGCGCTGCACGCGCGCACCCTCCTCGCTGAGTTCCACGAGTTTGGCTCGGCCATCCTCGGGGTCGGCTTTCCGCACGAGGAGGCCGCGGGAGACCAGGCGATCCACCATGCGCGAGAGGGCGGGTTGGCTGAGCAGCACGTCCTCCTGCAGATCGCAGAGGCGCATAGCTTCACCGCGCTTCACGAGCGTGTAGAGCACGTCGTACTCGCGCATGCTCGCCTCGTCCCAGATGGGTCGCGCACCAAAGTCGCCTGAGAGGCGCGCGTGCGCGGTCATGAGCGACTCCCACGCCTCGATTGCGAGCCGGATGTCGGTTCTGTTGCTGCTCACGTCGTGCCCCTCTCGGAGGTGAATGTGGAGGTGAATCTGGTGGTCAAGCTGGTGGCGGATCCCGCCGCGCTCCGCGGGGAACCCGCCGGGTGGGTGCCGCGTTGGCACCCACCCGGCACAGCCTAGAGCCCGAACGCTGCGCCGGCTGCGGCCGGGCTGTCCTGGTAGGGCGATCCGCCCGTGACGTTGTCGCCACGGTTCGGGTTTGGCCGCGGCTGGCGCGGCTCAGCGTCACCGTACTTGGCCTTGATGAGATCAGCGTGTGACGGTGACTCAGGCACCTCGGGGTCGCGCAGCTTGGCGAGCTCGGCGCGCAGCACCGGGAGCACCTCTGAGCCGAGCAGATCGAGCTGCTTGAGCACGGTGTCGGTCGGCAGGCCCGCGTGATCCACGAGGAACATCTGGCGCTGGTAGTCGCCGAACATGTCGCGGAACGAGAGGGTCTTGTCGATGATCTCCTGCGGGCTGCCGACGCTCAGCGGCGTCTGGCTCGTGAAGTCTTCCATCGAGGGGCCGTGGCCGTAGACGGGTGCCTCGTTGAAGTAGGGGCGGAACTCGCGCGCCGCATCCTGCGAATTCTTCGCGACGTACGCCTGCCCGCCGAGGCCGACGATCGCCTGCTTCGCCTTGCCGTGCCCGTAGTGCTCGTAGCGCTGGCGGTAGAAGTTCACGAGGCGCAGCGAGTGTGCCGACGGGGCGAAGATGTGGTTCGAGAAGAAGCCGTCGCCGTGGAAGGCTGCTTGCTCGGCGATTTCGGGGGTGCGGATCGAGCCGTGCCAGACGAAGGGCGGCACGTCGTCGAGCGGGCGGGGCGTCGAGGTGAAGCCCTGCAGCGGCGTGCGGAAGTTGCCCTCGTAGTCGACGACGTCCTCGCGCCACAGGCGGTGCAGCAGGTTGTAGTTTTCGAGCGCGAGCGGCAGTGCCGAGCGGATGTCCTTGCCGAACCACGGGTAGACGGGCGCGGTGTTGCCGCGGCCGAGCATGAGGTCCATGCGGCCGTCGGCGAGGTGCTGCAGCATCGCGTACTCTTCGGCGATGCGCACGGGGTCGTTCGTGGTGATGAGCGTCGTGCTTGTCGAGAGCTTCAGCGTTTTCGTGAGCGCCGCGATGTGCGCGAGGAATGTTGTGGGGCTTGAGGAGAAGAACGGTGGGTTGTGGTGCTCGCCGATGGCGAAGACGTCGAAGCCCACCTCCTCGGCGTGCGTTGCAATCTTGGCGAGGCCCTTGATGCGTGCGGCCTCGCTTGGGGTGTCTCCGCTCACGGGGTCGCGCGTGACGTCGGAGACGGAGAAGATCCCGAATTCCATTGTGTGCTCCTGGGGTTGTTGCGTGTGGTGCGGTCTGTGCGTGCTGTGCGCCGGCGCGAACCTTGGGCTGCGCCCCGATCCACACATTTACATGCGCTTGCATATAAATGTAACGGGAAAAGCTGAGAACTATTCCCGGGGTTTCGCGCGCGTTCGTAACACCCCGCGGTTGCGGCGCGGGGAGGGGTGGGGATCCTGACCGGAAGGGGTGGATCAGGGCGGAGCGGGCCCCGCTAGAACACCATCGGGCGGTCGTACTCGTCCTCGAACGTGCCGCCGAGCAGGCTCGGATCGATGTCGACGACGACCGGGACGTGGTCGCTGGGGGCGTCGCCGCGTCGCTCGTCGCGGTGGATGCTCGCGCCCGTCACAGTGTCGGCAAACGCCTCGGACCCCATGATGAAGTCGATGCGCATGCCCTCGTCCTTCTGGAAGCGGCCGGCCTTGTAATCCCAGAATGTGTAGCCCTCGGGAACGATGGGCCGCACGACGTCGGCGACGTGTGGTGCGAACGCCTCAAATGCGGCGCGCTCGGCGGGGGAGACGTGGGTGGAACGGCCGAGCACGAACGACGGGTCGCCCATGTCGGCGTCGAGCGGGGCGACGTTCCAGTCGCCCATGAGGGCGAGCGCGAGCTCGGGATCCTCGTCGAGCCACGCCTCCGTGTTGTTGCGGAGTGCGGCGAGCCAGTCGAGCTTGTATTCGAGGTGCGGATCCTCAAGCGAGCGACCATTGGGAACATACAGGCTCCAGAGTCGCAGGTCGCCGACGGTGACGCCGAGTGCGCGCGCCTCGAGCGGGAGGCCGTTCGGCCCCGTGCCCTGCACCTCTTCCTGGCCCTTGATGGGCTTGCCGAAGCCGGGCATGCCGTCGAAGCCGCGTGCGACGTCGGTCATCTCGTGGCGGCTCGCGAACGCGACCCCGTTCCACTGGTTCAGCCCGTTGATCTCGAGGTGGTAGCCCGCCTGTTCGAAGGCCTCAATGGGGAACTGGTCGGGGCGGCACTTGATTTCCTGCATGGCGAGGACATCAATATCCTCGCGCTGCAGCCAGTCGACGACGCGACCGAATCGAGTGCGGATCGAGTTCACGTTCCAGGTAGCGATGCGCATGTGACAAGCCTAGCTGGCGCGGCAGACACAGGCGGATCTGGCTCAGGATCCGCAGGGCCAGTGCCAGCGCTAGCTGCGCGCGGCGGCGAGGGCCTCGGCGTCGGCGCGGATCGTCTCGCGCCGGGTGTCGGGCGTGATGTGGCCAGTGAGTACGGTGTCGGCAACCCGGGAGAGGGTCCACCAGCCGACGACGAGCGTGATGACCGAGAGGAGGAGCTGCTCGGCGTCCTCGCGCGTAGTGTCAGGGAGGGCGGCGACGATGCCCGTCGCGATGCTCGCGCAGCTCAGCGAGCGGCAGTCGACGGCGACGGCCTCGGTGAGTTCGAGGCTTTCCCACGCGAGCAGCCTCGCGAGCTCGGGGCGCGACTCGAGTCGATCGAAGAGCGCGACGGCGTAGCCGCCGACGGCCTCCGGGCCGGTGCCCTCGACGGGGAGCTGCTCGAGGAGCTCGGCGAGCTGGTCGTCGAGCACAGCGGTAAAGAACCCGCTCTTCGAGCCGAAGTAGGAGTAGACCCGCTCCTTGTTGATGCCGGACTCTCGGCCGATGGCATCCATCGTCGTTCCCGCGAAGCCGTGGCGTGCGAAGAGCGTCGCTCCAGCGTCGAGGAGCTGCCGCTGTGTCTGCTCGGTATCCCAGGCCATGCGTCCATCGTAGCCCAATTCCAAACGAGCGTTTGCTTTTGGGTACCTGCGCGCAATATGCTCAACCCCAAACGATCGTTTGGAGAAAACATGATTCACATCCAGTCCACAACGCCGCCCGAAGCAGCTGCGGCGGCCACCGCGTGAGGGCCTTGATCCTCGGCGGCACCGGAGCGGTCGGGCTTGCCACCGGTGCGGCACTTGCAGCGCGGGGGCACGAGGTGCTGAAGGGGAGCCGCAGGGCCGCCGCCGAATCGGGCAGCGTGCAGCTCGATCTCACCACAGCCGCGGGGCGAGACCGCATGGTCGACACGGCCAGCGGCGGCGACGTGGTGATCAACGCGTCGGGCCGCGAGGACCTTGAGCTCGCGCGCGCCCTCGCCGTCGCCGGCACTCCCTACGTCGACACGTCCGCAGGCACGGCCTACCTCGATGGGCTGCGCCACCTCCCCGGCTCAGCGACACGGGTGGTCGGCGCCGGGATCGCCCCTGGCGTGAGCACGGTGCTCGCGGCGGCCCTCGACCCGCAACCCGGCGACGAGATCGACATTTCCGTGCTGCTTGGAACTGGCGAGGTACACGGCCCAGCCGCGGTTGCCTGGACAGCCGACCTCGCCGGCCGCTCCCTCCACCGGGCCCCGGAGGGCGAACCCATCGCGAACTACCGCGAGCGTCGCCGCATGGACGTCGACGGCCGCCCGCGCATGCACCTGCGCACGGACTTCCCCGACCACGTGCTGCTCGACGCGACAGGCGCAACGATCAGGACCTACCTCACCCTCGGCAGCCCGCTCGCGACCGCTGGCCTTGCCCTCGTCGGCGCGGTGCCAGCGCTCAGGGGCATTCTCGCGGCCGCGCCCCACTGGGGCCACGACAGGTGGCGGGTTGCCGCAACGAACAGGCG
>JAGNOB010000209.1 GCA_017990305.1 Leucobacter sp. | reverse complement strand
GGCGACTTACTGGGAATCCCTTGGTATGACCGTGCAGATTTCTGACTCAACGAAGTGGCCCACCGTGTACGGCGAAGGCGGGCCCGTTCTGCGCGCGAGCTTCGATACCGGAGCAGCAGAGAATTCTTACCGAATCGGCGTAGTTTCAACATGCGCGGCCGGCGACTTCTACGAGCTGAATGAGGAAGATCGCGCAGCTCGCGCTGCCGGCGAAGTACTCCCGGGAGACGAAGGCGTTGACTTTGGCGACTCTGCGAAGCCGTAGCGCGCTGCCGCGAAACTGAGGGGCTGGCGGCTGGCACTCCCTCAGGAAAATCGTATACGATCTGACCTGGGCGCCGATCCACCACAATCGCTCCCGGTATGCCGGCTCCAACCGGACCCCACCCCCAACGAAGCGGAGGCCACGTGCTTGACCCCTCTCAGATCGCATCAATCGCCGATGAACTTGTTCAGGCAGATCGCGACCGCGTAGTGATCCCTAAACTCACCTCCCGCTACCCGGAGATGGTGATCGAGGATTCGTACGCAATCCAGAAGGAATGGTCTGACCGTCGCATCGCGAACGGCGCGCGGCTCGTCGGCCACAAGATCGGTCTCACTTCGAAGGTCATGCAGGTCGCGACGGGCATCTCTGAACCCGATTACGGCGTGATCCACGACGACATGGTGTACGAATCCGGTGCGACGCTCGAGTTCGACAGGTTCTCCAACGTGCGCGTCGAGGTCGAACTGGCCTTTGTGCTCTCGAAGCCGCTCGTCGGGCCGAACGTCAACATCTTCGACGTGCTCGACGCGACAGCCTACGTCGTACCTGCGCTCGAGATCCTCAACTCTCACCTTGAGCTCGAAGGGCGCACGATCGTCGACACGATTAGCGACAACGCCGCGATGGGGGCGATGGTGCTCGGCGGCCGGCCCGTTAAGGTTGACGCGGTTGACCTCAGTTGGGTGCCCGCTCTGCTGTACCGCAACCAGACAATCGAAGACTCTGGCGTCGCCGGAGCAATCCTCGGACACCCCGCGCTCGGCGTTGCCTGGCTCGCAAACAAGCTCGCCCAGCACGGCCAATCACTTGAGGCGGGAGAGATCATTCTCGCCGGCTCGTTCACGAAGCCAATGTGGGTGGAGCGCGGCGACACGATCCACGCAGATTACAACGAGCTGGGGTCGGTAACATGCCAGTTCGTTTGACCCTCCCGCCGACGCTCCGCGACCGTCTCGCCGCAGCAGACCGTGCCCTCATCGGCCTGTGGGCGACAGCCGGCAGCGCAGTCAATGCCGAGATCGTCGCCGGCAGCGGCTGCGATTGGGTACTCCTCGACGCGGAGCACTCCCCCAACGGCCTCGAATCGCTGCTCGCTCAACTGCACGCCATGGCCGCCTACCCAGCCACGATCGTCGTTCGGCCACCCTTCGGCGACCCTGTCACAATCAAGCAGTACCTCGACCTCGGAGCACAGAACCTCCTCATTCCGATGGTGGACTCGGCAGAACAGGCCGCTGAGGTCGTTCGATCCGCCCGCTATGCCCCAGAGGGCGTGCGCGGTGTGGGGTCGGCGCTCGCCAGGTCTGCCCGGTGGAATCGGGTGGAGAACTACCTCGCCCGCGCGAACGAGACGATCAGCATCACCGTGCAGATTGAGAGTGCTGCTGCCGTGAGCGATGTCGCGCGCATTCTGGCGGTCGACGGCGTCGACGGCATCTTCATCGGGCCAGCCGACCTGTCCGCTTCGATGGGCCTGCTCGGACAGCAGTCGCATCCGGCTGTCGTCGATGCTGTCCTCCATGCAATCTCAGCGGCGCGGGCCGCTGGCAAGCCTGTCGGCGTGAACGCTTTTGTCCCCGAACAGGCAGAACGCTATATCGAGGCCGGAGCAGACTTCGTCGCGGTCGGCGCGGATGTCGCAATCCTGGCGCGCGCAACTGAGGCCCTCGTTGATCAGTTCATTCCGCAGCTGCCCGGCACGGCTCACGGTACTGACGGGGCCACGACGCCGCGCGCAAGCTACTAAGGGACCGGCGCGGGTGGCTGGCACATACGCCGGTCACTCGCGCCGCTCGCCCGACCGTGCTGGCCGCCCGCCCGTGCTGGCCGCCCGCCCAGCTGGCGAAAAGACCTCTCTTCCGCCAGGTCATGCCTTTGCAACCGTCGAAACCACCTGACCTGACAGAACACCCATGACCTGACGGACGGGCCTACCTTGAGCCCACCCAGGCCCGCGCTCCTCCCGCTCAGAGCCCTACCCTGAGCATCCACGCTTCCCATCGCCCGATGGATCGTATACGATATGAAATACAAAGAAGAGACGAGGTAGTCATGACGTTCGGAATCGACACCCCCGGCAAGATCATTGCTGTCCACCTGAACTATCCCTCGCGGATCGCCCAGCGCGGCCGCACCCCCGAGTTCCCTTCCTACTTCTTCAAGCCAGCCTCGTCGCTGGCTCCGACGGGCGGCACTGTTGAGCGCCCCGCCGGCACCGAGCTCCTCGCCTTCGAGGGCGAGATCGCGCTCGTTATCGGCGAGGAAGCCCGCTGGGTCTCCCCGGATGAGGGCTGGCAGTACGTCTCGCAGGTCACCGCAGCCAACGACCTCGGGCTCTACGACCTTCGCGCAGCCGACAAGGGCTCCAATGTCCGCAACAAGGGCGGCGACGGGTTCACCCCGATCGGCCCGGCCACGATCCCGACCGAGGGCATCGGCGAGGGCGACTGGCGCGTGCGCACGTGGGTGAACGGCGAGCTCGTGCAGGAAGATACGAGCGACACCCTAAAGTTCCCCTTCGGCCAGCTCGTTGCCGACCTCTCGCAGCACATGACGCTTGAGCCCGGAGACGTGATCCTCACGGGCACACCCGCGGGCTCCTCGGTCGTGCTTCCCGGCGACGTCGTCGAGGTCGAGGTTGATGCACCGAACGTTCCGGGTGCACCGACGACGGGCCGCCTCGTGACCACTGTCACCCAGGGCGAGACCGAGTTCGGCGACTACGGCAACACCCCGACGCTGAGCGAGGCTCAGCAGGTCGAGGCCTGGGGCAGCGAGCAGGATCTCGCGGCCGCGATCGAGGCCGGCCAGGCCACGAAGCTCACCGAGCCAGGAGCCGTGCCAGAAGCCGCGCCGGAGACCGCGCCAACGCCAGGCCCGCTCACCGACGAGATCCGCGAGCAGCTCAAGGGCGTCGCTGTCGCGACCGTCTCCGCGGCGCTCCGCAAGCGGGGCTACACGGAAATCTTCATCGACGGCGTCTACCCGAACCACGAGGGCGACGCGATCCTCGGCACCGCGAAGACGCTCCGCTTCATCCCGTTCCGCCCCGATCTGTTCAAGGAGCACGCAGGCGGCTTCAACGCGCAGAAGCGCGCCTTCGATACCGTCAACCCTGGCGAGATTCTCGTCGTCGAGGCGCGCGGCGTCCCCTCCACGGGCACCGTCGGTGACGTACTCGCGCTCCGGGCGCAGGTGCGGGGCGCTGCAGGCGTCGTGACCGACGGCGGCGTGCGCGACTTCGCGGCTGTGCAGCAGTTCGACATCCCTGTCTTCTCGCAGGGCGCGCACCCGAGCGTGCTCGGCCGTCGCCACGTACCGTGGGAGACCGACGTCACGATCGCGTGCGGCGGCGCGGCGGTGCAGCCGGGCGACATCATCATGGGCGACCGCGACGGCGTTATCGTCATTCCGCCGTTCCTCCTCGCTGAGATCGCCGCAGAGGCATCCGCGCAGGAGATCGAGGACGGCTGGGTCGCGGATCGCGTCGCCGAGGGCCACGCCGTTGACGGCCTGTTCCCGATGAACGCCGAGTGGCGCGCCCGCTACGACGCAGAAACCGGCAAGGCGTAATCGTGTCAGCCGAGTCCAAGTCGGAGCGGGCGTACCGCCTCATCAGGGGGCGGATCGACGCCGGCCAGTACATGCCGGGGCATCGCCTCGTGCTCGCGCCGATCGCCACCGAGCTCGACATGTCTGTGGTGCCGGTGCGCGAGGCGATTCGTCGTCTGGAGGCCGAGCAGCTCGTCACGTTCGAGCGGAACGTCGGCGCGCAGGTCTCGCTCGTAAAGGAGACCGAGTACCTGTACACGATGCAAACGCTTGCGCTCGTCGAGGGTTCGGCGACCGGGCTGGCGGCACCGTTCATCACGGCCGACCAGATCGCACGCGCGCGATCGGTGAACGAGACGATGCGCGAGTCGCTCACCGCGTTCGACCCGCTGCGGTTCACCGAGCTCAACCTCGAGTTCCACGCGGTGCTGTTCGAGACGTGCCCGAACCCGCACATCCTCGATCTCGTGCACCGCGGCTGGAGCCGCATGAATGTGCTGCGGAACTCGTCGTTCAGCTTCGTTCCAGGCCGCGCGAGCGAGTCCGTGGAAGAGCACGAGCGGATCTTGCAGCTCATCGAGCAGGGCGCGAGCCCGCTCGACATCGAGCTCGCCGCGCGCGAGCACCGCACGAAAACGCTCGACGCCGTCATGGCGCGCGCAGCCGACCAGAAGCATCAAGCCGCCGAGCCGCGGCCAAGCGCACAGCAGCCAGCCGACCAGCACCAGCCGGTTTCGGCCGCATAGCTCACCCACACATCAGCCAGATT
>JAGNOB010000208.1 GCA_017990305.1 Leucobacter sp. | reverse complement strand
CGGCAGGCATCGCTGCAACCTCCATGGGTGCAGAGCTCGGGACGGCCTCGTACACACAGCAGGTCTTCGCCGTTGCGTTCCTCGCGATGAGCCTCTCCGGAGGCATGTGGATGCTCTCCACGCTGATTATGACCCCGCTGCTCAAACGCGGCAGCGCCTCCCTCGCAAAGCGAAACCCCGCCGTAATGGCACTCATCCCGACCGCCGCCCTCATCGGCGCGTTCTCGATGCTCGCGGTCGCCGAGACCGCAAAGACGCCAACCCACCTGCTCGTCGTACTGATCTCGGCGGCAACCATGGGCCTGTGCCTCTTCGTCTCCCACCTCCTCAAGGCGCGCTGGTTGAAGGAATGGGCGCTCGGCATTGCCATCATCGTCGCCCTCGTCTGCGCCTTCCTGATCCACACCGCCTCGTAACCTCACAGGAGTTCTCATGTCTGCAACGACTACCACCCCCTCAGTGAGCACCGCCGACGCTGCCATGCGCCTGTTCGAGCGGCAGACCACGCGTTACGGCTCGCTCACTATGGTCGCCGGCCTCGTGCTCTCGCTCGCCGGCCCGCTCTACTTGGTGTTCTTCACCGAGCTCTACATCACTCCGACGATGGTCTGGGTGGCGTTCGGCGCTGTCGCAGCGACCTTCGCGGTGTTCTGGATCGTCGAGCCCCTCACCTATTTCCCCGTGCTCGGATCCGCCGCGATGTACCAGGCGTTCATGATCGGCAACATCTCGAACAAGTTGCTGCCTGCAGCGATCGTCGCTCAATCGAGCATCAACGCAAAACCGGGAACCAAGCGCGGCGACATCTCCGCGGTGATGGCGATCGGTGGCGCAGCGACTGTCCACCTGGTGAGCCTGCTTCTCTTCGTCGGGTTGCTCGGCACCTGGCTCGTGTCGCTCATCCCCGCCGACTTCGTCGAGGTCGCCCGCATCTACATCCTGCCCTCACTCATGGGCGCCGTCCTCGTGCAGTGCATCGTTTCGATGAAGCAGTTCCGCGCAACGGTCGTGGCGATCGCGGTCGCCCTCCTGCTGCAGTTCGTCGTCGTACCGCTCGTGCCCGCACTCGCGGTGTACGCGACCGCGCTCGCGGTCATCAGCTCAATCGTCATCTCGTGGTTCGTCCGCGATCGCAGCCAGCGCGACGCCGTACTGGTCAACTAACGAGCACCAAAGGAGTCCTCCATGCTTTCAGCCACCCTCACCGACCCAGCCCGCGACCGGCTGCACGAGACCTACAAACACCTGCACCGACACCCTGAACTATCGATGCAGGAGCACCGCACCGCCGAGTTCATCGAGGCACGGCTCACAGAGCTCGACATCGAACACTTCCGCTGCGGCGGAACAGGCGTCGTCGGGGTGCTTCGCAACGGCGATGGGCCGGTCGTCGGGTTCCGCGCGGACACGGACGGGCTCCCGATCCAAGAGGACACCGGGGCGGAGTACAGTTCGACGGCGACAGGCACGCTGAAGGACGGCACCGACGTGCCGGTCATGCACGGCTGCGGCCATGACACCCACGTCGCCGCGGCTCTCGCCGCCGCCGAGCTACTCACCGAGCAGCGCGGCGACTGGGCCGGCACGGTCGTGTGGATCTTCCAGCCGGGCGAAGAGACCGCCGAGGGCGCTGTCGCGATGGTCGACGACGGCCTCTGGGACCGTGCGCCGAAGCCCGAAGTGGTGCTCGGGCAGCACGTCTTCCCCGCGGCACCTGCCGGCAGCATCGGGCTCGCCTCCGGCCCAACAATGGCGCTCGCCGACTCCCTCAGGATCACGCTGCACGGCAAGCAGTCGCACGGGTCGCAGCCGCAGGACTCGATCGACCCGATCGTGCTCGGCGCGCACATCGTCACACGGCTGCAGACCATCGTGTCGCGCGAACTGCCCCCGCAAACCCCGGCGGTCGTGACGTGCGGCACATTTCACGCTGGCCTGAAGGAGAACATCATCCCCGCAAGCGCGGAGATCACGCTGAACATCCGCACGCTCACGCCCGAGGTGCGGGAACAGGTTCTCGCCGCGATCACCCGAATCGTCAACGCTGAGGCGGCGGCATCGGCGGCCCCCGCCCCCAAGATCGAGGAGCTCACCCGGTTCCCGCGGCTCTACAACGACCCGGAGCACACGGAGCTCGTGCGCTCCGCGCTCGTCGCCGAGCTCGGCGACGCTCAGGTCGAGACGATGCCGACGGCGATGGGGTCGGAGGACTTCGGGCACCTCGCCGACAGCATCGGTGTTCCGGGCGTCTACTGGTTCTTTGGCGCTTACCCCGCCGACCACCCCGCTCCGGCAGTCAACCACTCGCCATTTTTCCTGCCTGACATCGAGCCAACGCTCACGACCGGCGTACGCGCCGCCGTCAGCACGCTCGGCCACTACCTCTCGAAAGGAGGGAGGAGCACTCCGTGATCCCCCCGACAACCCCTTCTTCGCTGCAGGCGGGCGCCCCGCTCGCCGGGCTGCTCGTCATTGACCTGTCTCGGGCGCTCGCTGGCCCGCACGCCGGTCAAATGCTCGGCGACCTCGGCGCCCGCGTCATCAAGGTCGAATCTCCCGGAACCGGCGACGACACCCGGTCATGGGGGCCGCCCTTCGTCACCGGCAACGACGGTGAAAACTATTCGACCTACTTCCTCTCGTGCAACCGCAACAAGGAGTCGATCGCGCTCGACCTGAAGAGCGACGATGGCAGGGCTGTGCTTACCGACCTCATCGCGCGCGCCGATATCCTCATCGAGAACTTCCGCACCGGGGTGATGGACCGGCTCGGCTTCAGCACGAGCGCGCTCGCCGAGCTCAACCCGAGACTCATCCAGCTGTCGATCACCGGCTTCGGCCATGACGGCCCTGAGGGTGGCCGCGCCGGCTACGACCAGATCGTGCAGGGCGAGGCCGGGCTCATGTCAATCACCGGGCCGGGGCCGGACGATCCGCAGCGCGTCGGCACCCCGATTGCCGATCTCCTCGGTGGGATCCACGGCGTCGTCGGCGTGCTCGCCGCACTGCACGAGCGGGCTTCGACAGGCAGGGGGCGCGTTGTCCGCGCGTCGCTGCTGTCCTCCCTCATCGGCGTGCACGCGTTCCAGGGCACCCGCGTCACCGTCGCGGGCCAAACGCCCCAGGCGCAGGGCAACCATCACCCGTCGATCGCGCCATACGGGCTGTTCCGCTGCCGCGACAGCCAGGTGCAGATCTCGGTAGCGAATGACAGGCTGTGGCAGGCATTCTGCACGGAGTTCGGGTTGGATCCGCGCACGCCGGGGCTTGAGTCGAACCCCGACCGTGTCGCGAACCGGCAGGCGACGATCGCGTTCGTCGAACAGGCGTTCTCCGGTGTCGACGCGGCCGAACTGCTCGCGCGGCTCAGCACGGCTGGGATCCCCGCGGGGAAGGTTCGCAATCTCACCGAGGTGTACGAGTGGGATCAGGTGCGCTCGCAGGGCCTCATCGTCGACGTCGAGCACTCGGCGCTCGGCGAGATCTCGCTGCCCGGGCCCGTGCTCAGATTCTTTGACGTTGACGCTGACGGCGAGCAGGAGCGCGCCCGCACCAGCCACGACGCCCCGCCAACACTCGACGAGCACGGCCCAGCGATCCGCGAGTGGCTGCGGGCGGAGGCAGTCCGATGACCGCCACTCGCCGGTACAGCGCCGCCGAACTCATCGAGCTCGTCGCCGACACGCAGAGCTTCCAGTCGTGGGATACGCCACCCGAGCAGCCGCTCGCAACCCCCGAGTATCTTGCGGAGCTCGCGGCGGCTGCCGAGAAGTCGGGCGTCGATGAGTCGATCGTCTCGGGCGAGGCGCTCATCGACGGCCGCCGTGTCGCGCTCATCGCCTGCGAGTTCCGCTTCCTCGCTGGCTCCGTCGGCCTCGCCGCAGCCGAACGGTTCGTGCGGGCGATGGAGCGGGCCACCTCGGAGGGGCTCCCCGTGCTCGCGTCGACAGCGTCTGGCGGCACCCGCATGCAGGAGGGCACGCTCGCGTTCGTCGCCATGGTGAAGATCGCGGCAGCGGTCGCGGTGCACCAGGCTGAGGGCCTGCCATATTTCACCTATCTCAGGCACCCGTCAACAGGCGGTGCGCTCGCATCCTTCGGCTCGCTCGGCCAGGTCACCGTCGCCGAGCCGGGCGCCCTCGTCGGTTTCCTCGGGCCGCGCGTCTACGAGGCGCTCTACGACGAGCCGTTCCCCGAGGGAGTGCAGTCCGCAGAAAACCTCGCGCACCACGGCATCATCGACGGCGTGCTGCAGCCGGAGGGCCTCAGGGACGTCATCTCGCGAACCCTTCGGCTGCTTGAACCGCCAACGCACGCCGATCTCGTGGCCCGCGCAGCAAACCCGGGCACCGCCGGCGAACAGCATCCCGGCTCGACGAACACCTGGGATTCGGTGACGCGGTCACGCAATCCCCGCAGGCCGGGGCTGCGTGAGCTGCTCCGGTTCGCGGCAACCGACGTTGTCCCGCTTTCGGGCACGGGCCAAGGCGAACGCGACCCAGGGTTGTCGCTCTGTCTCGCCCGCTTCGGCGGGGTTCCCGCGGTCGTCGTGGGGCAGGATCGTCGCGCGCAACGCTCGCACGCTCCCCTC
>JAGNOB010000207.1 GCA_017990305.1 Leucobacter sp. | reverse complement strand
GAACCAGCGATGAGCTGGTCGAGGATCGAGAGCGTGTCTCGCGCCGAACCGCCGCCAGAGCGGACCACGAGCGGCAGCACGCCGGGCTCAACGATGACGCCCTCGCTGTCGCACAGCTGCTGCACGTAGTCGATGAGTGCGGCGGGCGGGATCAGTCGGAACGGATAGTGGTGGGTGCGCGATCGGATCGTGCCGATAACCTTTTCAGGCTCCGTGGTCGCGAAGATGAACTTCACGTGCGACGGCGGCTCCTCCACGATCTTCAGCAGGGCGTTGAAACCGCCCGCGGTGACCATGTGGGCCTCATCGATGATGAAAATCTTGAAGCGATCGCGTGCCGGGGCGAACACGGCCCGTTCGCGCAGGTCGCGCGCGTCGTCAACGCCGCCGTGGCTCGCGGCATCGATCTCGACAACGTCGAGCGAACCGCCACCGGCGCGGCTGAGCTCAACGCAACTCGGGCAGGTGCCGCACGGGGTGTCCGTCGGGCCCTCAACGCAGTTCAGGCAGCGTGCGAGGATACGCGCGCTCGTTGTCTTCCCGCAGCCCCTCGGCCCGCTGAACAGGTACGCATGGCCGACTCGACCCGTACGCAACGCCGTCATGAGTGGATCGGTCACCTGAGACTGCCCAATCATCTCGGAGAATGACTCTGGCCGATACCGCCGATACAGTGCTGCTACCACGACACCCATGCTACCTGCGGGCACCGACATTTACGTGGGTACGTCGCAGACTGGGGAGAACTTGGGGCGCGGCGCGCTCAGATGAGCTTGTAGCTGAGCTCAAAGCGCCGGTTCGCGATTGCAGGCAGCACATGGCGTGCCCGATCCACCGCGCCTGGCGTGACGTCGGCGACCGCGATGCCCTCCTCGCGCGGGCCGAGGCCGGCAACAACCTCACCGAGCGGATCGACGATGCGGCTGAGACCGACCGTAGCCGCATTGCGCGGCCCGCCACCGACGACAGCACTCGCCACAAGCCAGCTCACATTCTCGAGCGCACGGGCCCGCGTGAGCAGCGACCAGTGCGCTTCCTTCCCCGGGCCCGACGCCCAAGCGGCCACCACAACAAGGACGTTTGCGCCGCGGTCAACGAGGCTGCGAAACATTTCAGGGAAGCGAATGTCGTAGCAATTGGCAAGGCCCAAGCGGAGGGTCTCCCCGTCGTGTTTCACGTCAAACACTGGCGGGAGCTCCTCCCCCGCACGGGTGTGTTCCGATTCACTCTGCGCAAACGCTTCATAGAGGTGGAGCTTCCGGTAGCGCGCGAGTTCGGCGCCGTCCGGGCCGACCGCGATCACCGTGTTGAATGGGAGCCCGCCGGGTGTCGGCTCGAAGCCCGCAGCAATAACGACAGCGTCGTGCTCGGTCGCGAGCTCCGTCGTGAGTGCCGCGAATGCGTCCCACCATTCGGCCGCTAGTTCGGAGAGCGCATCGACAGTGACCGACTGCAACAGCACCATCGTCTGCTCCGGGAAGACAATCACCCGGGCGCCGGTCGCGGCCGCCTCCGCTGCCCGCACCCGCATCTGGGCGAGGTTTTCGCGCGGGTCAGTCGTCGGCGTCAGCTGGATCGTTGCGATCTTCATAGCTCCGATTCTGCCCGACGCCGCGGGGATCCGCGAACCGCAGCCCTAGCGTCCTCGGCGCAGGGGCCACGCCGGTACACTTGCCGCTATGGACGCATTCGCGCGCGCTGACGACCATCTGCTCGACGACGTCGACCGGGACATCATTGATGAGCTTCGCGTCGATGGCAGGTTGTCATTTGGTGAGATCGGCCGCAGAATCGGTTTCTCCGAGCCCACCGTGCGTCAACGTTACAACCGGCTCGTATCACTTGGGATCATCTACGTCGTCGGGATGTACGACGAAACCAAGATTGGTGGCATTGCCGCACACGTCGGCATCAGAGTCGCAGGTGTTCCCGTCGCGAAAGTGGCTGCCGAGATCGCGGATCACCCGAATATCAAGTACGTCGCCTGCGCGCTCGGCTACTACGACATCATCCTCGACGTTGTCGCCCAGGATGCGCAGGAGCTCGGTCAGATTGTGCTCCAGGATCTGCGGAAAATTCGGGGAATCTCGGATCTCGAAACACTCACGGTGCTCGAGGTGATGAAGGACACCTACCTGTGGAAGGGATTCCGCGACCAGATTCCCGCGAACCGCGCTGGCAGGCTTCTTAACCATCCGGCGAACTGAGTCCGAACTAGTTCCCGGGGTCGCTTATGCTCTGCCCGGCAGTTCCGCGTAGCCCTTCCCAGGTGTAGTCCTTGGCAAGCGAAGTCACAATGATCGGCTGGATTGAAGCGACGCCTGGTTGGCGCCGGATCTCGTCGAGGAGATCGATGAGCTGATTCTGATCCCGGCAGGTCGCCTCAAGATAGAGGTCGTGGGAGCCTGTCACGAGTGCAACATGGTTTATTGGGTGGATACCGAGCAGGCTGTCGGCCACTGCGCGCGGCGTAAGGTTACGGACACGCAAGAGCAGCCGAACGACCTGATGCCCGAGCAACAGGCCGTTGCAAAGCGCGACAATCTGGAGAGTGTCGTCCTCGCGTAGTTTCGCAAGGCGCGTACGAACTGTCGACTGCGAGACACCTAGCTCTTCCGATAGCGCAGCAAAGCTGCGTCGGCCGTCTCTGGCGAGCAGCTGAATGAGCTGCCGATCTACTTCGTCTAACACCCCGAATGCCCCTCTCCGCGCAAGGTACCAGGGTACCCTGCCTTCGGGGAGGGGCAGCTCGTGATCGAGGTGGTCGATCAGCGCGCCTCGAGTTCGCGCACCGCACGAATAAGGTCAGCGTTGTCGGTTGGCACGGTGCCATCGGGCAGCGTTACCCCGTCTTCAAAACCGATACGGGTCTCGCACCCGTCGGCGATAGCAGCCTCAACCACTGGCCAGACGGTCGCGTCGTATCCGTGGTACAGGATTGGGGCTGTAACGCCCGCGTCCCTGAGCACCGCCGCGATTTCCCGACACTGCGCGACGGCTTCTTCTGGATCCTCAGTCTCAGGCTCAATGAGCACACGCACGTTCTGGTGCAGCGTCGGCGAGTCGAGCAAGGCCGGCACGTCCGCCATCGACCACACAGCTGATTCGAGCACCATGCCTCGATCTAGCACGAGTTGGGCAGTCTCGGCTGCTCCCTCTTCGCAGAATGCAACCGAAGCAAAGTCGGGAAGTGCGTCCTCAGGCCAGGCGGCTACGTGCGACATACGCTGGACATGGCCTGTCACCGTCCAGAGCCCGGTTGTCGTGCCGATGACTACGGTCGGATCGGCTTCTCGCATAGCTCGAACCCAGCTTCCGATCTCGTCAGGGTGGATCGTCTGTTCACCCTCGTCGGTAAGCACATGGGCGTGCACCACGTCAGCACCCGCAGCGATCGCTGCTCGGCTTGCTTCAACGATCTCGTCGGTAGTGCGGGGTACCGCTGGGTGTTCGGCCGTGGACCGGCCTCCGTTAATCGCCGCTTTGAGAAGCATCTGTGCTGGGTCCTTTCACAGGTTTTTGGGCACAGCGGAACACCGGCACGCTGCCGGTGTTCCGCCGCAGGGGTGGGGTTGGGAGGGGAAGCGGGTGCGCGGAGCTACTGCGGGGTGTCGAGAGCGAGCAGCTCAGCGACCGTCTCGCTGGCACCAGTGAGTGTGCCGAGCGGCGCGCCCGTGCGCAGTTCGGCCACGAGCTCAGGCTCCTCAGCGTCGTCAGCGAGAGCGATGTCAACAATGCGTGCAAGCACGTCAGGGGCTACGAACAGCACACCGTTCGCATCGGCAAGCACCACATCTCCGGGGTTGACGACTGCACCGCCGCAGGTGACGGGAATGTTCACTCCACCGGCGTCGATACCGTGCAACTTGGTGGTCAGCATGCTGGTGCCGCGTGCGTGCACGCTCAGGCCTAGCTCAGTGATTTCGTCAGTATCGGTGACGACGCCGTCAACAATCGCGCCCCCGGCGCCGCGGGCGACGAGCTGGGCAGCGACGACCTCACCGAGTGGGGCGTGGCGACGGTCACCACCTGTGTCAATCACGAGCACGTCGCCGGCTCCGATGAGGCCTGCGGCGTGATGCAGCGCGGTTGAATCGGTTGCCGTCGTGCGGACCGTGAATGCAGAGCCGATCACTCGACCGCCTGCGGCGATAATGCGGCGGATCTCTGTGTCAGCGAAACCCTCTTCAAGGTAGTGTCCGAGTGTCGGAAAACTCAGCCGCTCAAGCTTCTCGCGCAGCTCTGCGTTCAGCGATGGTGGCGTGGGGCCTGTGTGGAAGAACATTGGAGTTCCTTTCTGTGCGTTGCGCTAGGCCACGCGGTAGCTGAGTTCGATGCGTCGGTTGTCCAGCGCAGGGAGCATCTCGCGGGCGGCCCGTGTCCGTTCCGGATCGATAGTCGCAATAAGGAGTTCCTCACTATGCGCGTTGGCGCTTGCGACCACGTTTCCGAGCGGATCGATCACCCGGCTAAGACCAGCTGAGTCTTCTCCGACGGTTCCGGAGGCAAGCAGCCAAGAAACGTTCTCGATCGCGCGAGCCTGCGTAAGCACCTCCCAGTGCATTTCCTTGCCCTTGCCTGAAACCCATGCGGCGGAGAGTGAGATCACGTCAGCCCCGCGGTCTGTAAGG
>JAGNOB010000007.1:1990-15959 GCA_017990305.1 Leucobacter sp. | reverse complement strand
GCGAGAATCAGGCGAGCTGAGGATCTCGGGATCCCCCTCGCGGATCCCAGCGAGGTGCTGTCCGTGCACATGCTGCTCGCCAGCGTGCTCCGAAACGGCTGATTACCCACCTCCACGCTGCGAAACTCACACGAGTCAGCGCTCGCGCTGTGCAGTATGCCCAAGGAGGCGTGCGGCCTCGGAAGTACTCTCGCTCTTGCTGGAACATTTCCGCAAGTTGTCTCGAGGAGGAGCATCCGCATGATCCGTTCAGTTCTCACCCTGCGCACCACGCCAGAAAAAGCCGAGCGCATTCTCGAGCTCTACCGTCGTGAGCTGATCCTGCAAGAATCCCTCGACCTCACGCGTCAGCTCTCGTCGGATATCGCGCTCGCCGCAGACGGCTCGGGCGAGATCATTGTGAGCGCCGAGTGGCCCGATGAGGCCGGATACCAGGAGTGGCTCGATCACCCACAGCGCATGCGCACTGCCCCCGAGCTGCAAGAACTGCTCGAGGGCGCCGAGGTCGGTGTGGGGCGTCTGTTCCGCGTCGACCACCGCGTCGAGCGCGCATCGTAGCTCCGCAAACCGAGACGTCTGCAGACCCCAAAGGAGAAACCGAATGAACGAACGTGTCCGCGTAGCCATCGATGTGGGGGGAACCTTCACCGACGTCGTGAAACTCGTCCCCGAGACCGGTGAACTGCGATTCGAGAAGGTGCCCACAACCCCGAATGCGCCCGCAGAAGGCGTGCTCGCAGCGTTTGGCAAGGCCGAAGCAGACCTCGCAGGCGTCGAAATGTTCAACCACGGCAGCACGCTTGGCCTCAACGCGCTGCTCACCCGCACCGGAGCTAGGATCGCAACGATAGCCACTCGCGGGTTCCGCGACGTGTACCTCCTCGGCCGCACCGACCGAGTACCGATGTACGACATCGCTTACCGCAAGCCGGCGGCACTGCTCGAGCGTTTCGACACGTTCGAGGTCACCGAGCGGAGCCTGTTCGACGGCTCGGTAGCTGTGCCGCTCGACGAAGCGGAAGCCCGCGAGCTCGCCCGTGAGATCGCGAAGCGCGGTTACGATGCGGTCGCCGTGACCTTCCTCCACTCGTACGTCGCACCCCAACACGAGCAACGCATGCGTGAGATTCTTCGCGAGGAAGCGCCCGACGTGCAGGTGACAATCTCGCACGAGCTTTCGCGCGAATACCGTGAGTACGAGCGCACCAGCACCGCCGTGCTCGACGCGTACATTAAGCCGATCATGCACAACTACCTGCGCACGCTCGAGGGCGAGCTCGCAGAGCGTGGTTTCGACGGACGCTTCCTCATGTCACGCTCCGGCGGCGGCGCGATGACAGCGTCGACCGCCCGCGAGCAGCCCGTAAACCTCATCCTCTCGGGGCCGGCAGGCGGCGTGGTCGGGGCAGCCGGCTTCTCGAAGCTCATCGACCGGCCGAACCTCATCACGATCGACATGGGAGGCACGAGCCTCGACGCGTCACTCGTGCTTGACGGCAGCCCGGTGCTGTACCACGGTGCGGAGTTCGAGGGCCTCCCCATCAATACCCCCTCGCTCTACATCCACACGATCGGGGCCGGAGGCGGTTCGCTCGGCTATCTCGACGACGCTGGCGGCTTGCAGGTGGGCCCGAAGAGCGCCGGGGCGGTGCCCGGTCCGGCGGCATACGGCCGCGGCGGAACCGAGCCGACGTTCACCGATGCGGCCCTCGCCATTGGGTACCTCGGCACCGACACGCCACTGGGCGGCGAGCTCACCCTCGACCGCGACAAGGCGATCGCATCGCTTGGCGGAATTGCTGCGGAGATGGGCATCACTGCAACCGAGTTGGCGCGCGGAATGGTGCGCATCTCGAACACCAAAATCATGGGTGCCGTCCGTGCAATCTCGATCGAACTCGGGCACGACCCGAAGGACTTCTCGCTGCTCTCGTTTGGCGGCGGCGGTGGACTCGTCGCCGTTGACGTCGCACGCGAACTCGGTATTCCCGAGGTCATTGTGCCTCCGGGCCAGGGCGCCTTCTCGGCGCTCGGCATGCTCATGGCCGATGTCCAGCACGACCTCTCGCGCACCTGCGTTGAACTGCTCGACGACCTCGACCCGGAACGTGCTGACGCCTTCTTTGCTGACATGGAGCGTGAGGCTGCCGAGCTGCTCGGCTCGGAGGGCTTCGGGCCAGACGCGCGTCGCTTCCACCGATCCGTCAACGTGCGATACCTCGGACAGGAGCACTCCGTTTCGGTCGAGCTGCCGGCTGATGGCAGCGATCCGCGCACCGAGATCTCGGCCCAGTTCAACGACCTGCACGAGCGGCAGTACGGCCATGTCATGGACGATCCGATCGAGCTTACGACGCTGCGGCTGATGGCAGTCGGCGTCGTCGACAAGCCAGACCTGCCCCGTGCAGCACGGCGCGCGCCGGGAGAGAGCTTCGAACGCGGCACTCGCCAGGTTGTGCTCCCGGGTGACATCACCGTCGACTACGCGCTTGTGGCTCGCGAATCGCTGCTCGCCGGCGATGTGCTCGACGGTCCAGCTGTGGTCACCGAACACACTGCGACGACCGTATTGCACGAGGGCGACCGACTGGAAGTCGGTGCCTACGGCGAACTCACTATCGCTATTCACCACGCGCAGAAGGGTGCCTGAAATGGTAGACGCAATCACCACCGAGATCATTCGACACGGCCTGCTCGCAGCCGCCGAAGAAATCGCTCGTAACCTCTGCCGCACGGCATACAACACTGTCGTGTACGAGGTCCACGACTACGGCATTGGCCTTCACGACGCGAACGGCGATGTCGTCGCCGACACCCCAGGTGTCGCGGTATTCACCCGCGGTAACGATGCGGGCGTCAAGCACGCCATCAATTTCCTGGGGAAAGATGCGATGGAGCCGGGCGACGTCTTCATCCTCAACTACCCGTACTGGTCGAGTGCGCACGCGCTTGACCCGCTGGTCTTTGCTCCGATCCACTTCGAAGACGAGCTGCTCGGGTTCGCGACGTGCCGCGTGCACGTCACTGATCTGAACCAGAAGGATCCCGGGTACGTGATGGACTCGACGGATCTCGCGCAGGAGGGGCTCATGCTACCCGCCTCGAAGCTGTACCGACGTGGCGTGCGCAACGAAGACGTCTTCAACATCATCAAGTTCAACAGCCGGAGGCCGCGCCACACGGTTGGTGACATTCAGTCGCAGGTCTCTGCGTGCTTCACGGGTGTGAAGCGTACGCAGGAGCTCGCAGCAAAGTACGGTGCGGACACCCTCGTAGAGGCCATGCGCGCGATCAACGAGCACGGCGAGAAACTCTCCCGCCTCGCCCTCGCTAAGCTCCCGAAGGGCACCTGGACCGCGGTCGACTACGTTGACGAGGACGGCGTCGACGTCGGGCAGCTTGTGAAACTGCAGTGCACCGTCACGATCACCGACGAGGAGATGGTGATCGACTGGACTGGGAGTGCGAAGAACGTCAAGGGCCCGGTGAATGTACCGCTCGGGCTTACTGAGGCAGCATCGTGCCTCATCTTCAAGTCGATTACGACGCCTGATTCACCTGTCGTTGCCGGCAACTTTGCTCCAATGCGCGTGGTCACCGAAGAAGGCTCAGTCGTTCACGCAGTGCACCCGATGCCGACGTTCACGCTGTGGACCGGAATCCTGGCCGGTGAGGTCATCTTGAAGGCGCTCGCCAAGGGGATGCCAGACAAGATTCCCGCGGCCTCTGGCGGAGATGTGTGCGCGTTCATTGGACTTGGCACGAACCCGCGAACCGGCGAGCTGTGGCAGGACGGTAGCAACGAGGCGGTCGGGTTCGGTGGCACCGCGACCCATGACGGGGAAGACGGCATCATGCACCTGTCCGAGCCCGGCTGCCGCAACACTCCTGTCGAGGTATTCGAGATGCGCACCCCGCTGTTCCTCGAACACTACGGTTACCGGCAGGACAGCTCGGGGGCAGGCAAGTACCGTGGCGGCGTAGGCATCAGCCGCTCCTACCGGTACACGGCACCGGGAACCGGCATCATGCTCGTCTACAAGACACAGACGAACCCGTGGAGCATCGCTGGCGGCAACGAGGGCACGCCGAACGCGGTGATCCTGAACCCCGGAACCGAGCGCGAGGTCTGGCAGGGCGGCAGTTACAACCTGCTTGAGGCCGGCGAGGTACTCGTCAACGCAACCGGTGGCGGAGGCGGTTACGGCGATCCGCTCGAACGTGATTTCGCGGCGATCACGAAGGATCTACGCAACGGCTTCGTCTCGCCTGAGGCCGCCGCGCGTGACTATCGGGTCGTGGTGACTGACGACCTCGATATTGACGAAGTGGCAACCGCAGAGCTGCGCGCAGCCTCGAATTAGCCATGGAACACGAAGGGTCCGCTGCGGTGCGCAGCGGGCCCTTCGTATACGCACAGGGTCGTGCAACAAGATGAACACTTCGAAAGGAAAAGACATGACTGGCCAGGGATCAATGGTGATTGTGGACACGCAGATTTGGCGGGGAAAAGCGCGTGGCTTCGAGTCTGGTGACCTTATTGTCGCGGGCGGCATGGTCGCGGAGCGCGCTGATGCCGATGCGACAGAGATCGATGGAAGAGGTCGATGGGTGATCCCCGGCCTCATCGATGCGCATTTTCATGCCTACGCGCTCAGCATGAACGGGCTCGAGAACGAGCGCGGCCCGCTCAGCTACGCCGCCCTGAACGCCACCCACCGTCTTCGAGCCGCGCTCGAGCGTGGGTTCACGACAGTTCGCGACGTCGCAGGCGGCGACATCGGACTCCAACGAGCCGTTGAAGGCGGGCTGCTTGCTGCACCCCGATACCTGTTCACCGGACCCGCGCTGAGCCAGACCGGTGGACACGGCGACCCGCGCTCGCAATACGTCGACGTGTGTTTCGGGCACGGACACATGTGCGACATCGTTGACGGGGTCGATGCGCTCAGGATTGCAGTGCGCGAGCGGCTGCGTACCGGAGCCCACGCAATCAAGGTGATGACCTCTGGCGGGGTGTTCTCCCTGACCGACCCGGTGCGTATTCCCCAGTACTCGGCCGAGGAGCTTCGTGCGGTTGCCGACGAAGCACACCGCCGTGGAACGTACGTCACAGCCCATTCGTATTCGTCGGAGTCAGTTATGCACTCCATCGAAAACGGCGTCGATTGCATCGAACACGGAAATCTCATTGACGCGGCCACCGCCACAGAGATGGCGCGGCGCGGCACCTTTCTCGTTCCGACCCTCGCGACCTACGACGCTATGGGGCGCCGGGGCTCTGGCCTCGGTCTCAACGAGGTGTCGCTTGCGAAGAACGCCGAGGTGCTCTCGAAAGGTCAGGAGGCGGCGAGCATGGCGCTGCGAGCTGGCGTTCGCGTTGGCTTTGGTACCGACCTGATGGGCGACATGGAAGACGAGCAGCTTCGCGGGGTCGAACTGCAAGTGGAAGCGCTCGGCGCGTCCGAGGCGTTGCACTCGATGACTGCCGGGAACGCGGCACTGCTGCGCGATCCACGCTTGGGAAACCTGGAGCTCGGCGCCTTCGGCGACGCGGTGCTGCTCTCGAGCAACCCGCTAGAGGATCCACTCGCCTTGGGTGCGATGGAGGCGCGCGAAGCCGTCATCCAGGCTGGGCGCGTCGTGTAACAGGCGGCGTGCGTGCCCGACGGCGTTGCGTCAGTCCCACTGGCGTAGCAGCTCCACAAGGGTACGCACGCCGTACCCGGTCGCGAGCGGTCCGTTCGGAGTCGCGCGCACCGCCGGTCCCGAAAAATCAATGTGTGCGAATGGGACGGTTGCCGGGGCGAACTCTCCGAGAAAGAGGGCCGCCGTGATAGCCCTGCCTGTTTCGGTGAGCGGATGGTTTCGCAGTGTCGCGCCCGGTGCGGTCGAACGAAGCTGCGGGGCGTATCGCGTCGCCCAGGGCATCCCCCAGAGCGCTTCTCCCGCCTGCTCGGCCGAACGCAGGAGTCGCCTACCGAGCGCATGATCGCGGGCGAAAAGCCCCGCAATCTCCGGTCCAAGCGCGACCTCAATTTGATAGGTGAGCGTCGCGATGCTGATGACCGCGCGGGGCGCAGCCTCGGAAAGCCTCGCTATGGCGTCCGCGAGAACCACGCGGCCTTCGAAATCCGTATCGATGATCTCAAGACCCACGCCGCCACGGGTGCGCACGACATCTCCCGGTCGAATGGACTCGGGGCCTGGGATGTTCTCGACCAGCGGCAACGCGGCGTAGACAGGCTGGGCAGCACCGAAGTCCCGGAGCACCGACATCGCTGCCAGCACTGTCGCCGCCCCGGCGCAATCAGTGTGCATCGAGTACATGGCAGCTGGCGATTTCAGTGAGAGGCCGCCAGCATCGAACGTCACACCCTTCCCGGCCAAGCCAATGGCGTCCGACGGAGGCTCGTCTGCCGGGGGAAGCGCCCCCGCATACCAAAGCTCGACGAGCACTGGTGGATTCACGGAGCCCTGGCCGATTGCCGTGATCCCGCCAAAGCCCTCCGCACGCAAACTCGGTGCGGTCGTTAGCCGGAATCCGAGGCCGCTCGCGGCAGCGACTTCGCTGGCACGCTCGGCAAACATAGCCGGGGTGAGCTGGTTCGAACGTGCGTCGGTCAACGACTTCGCCAGAGCCACGGCGCGATGCAGCCGATGTTCCTCAGCCAGAACCCGCGAGAAATCTGCTGCGGGAATGTCCACAGCTAGGGGCAACTCACGCGGTTCATCTTCGGAGGGCCCGCTGAGCGCCGAGAGAATCCCGGAGAGGATATGGCGCAGGTCGGCTGTGGTGAGGGTGGTGCCGGTGAGGTTCAAGGTTGGCAAAGTGGCTGACCTGCCGCCCAACGCGCACAGAATCTCACCTGCCCGCTCGCCCCATCTGCTCAGGCATTCGCGGCTTGCATTGGCTTCGGGCAGTGGTGGGATCTGCAACGACGCGCCCCGGTCGACCCCTGCGCGTGACGCGGGCGCGACCGCAGCGGTCAGCGATGTATGTGCGGATTGGATGATCGCCATTGTTCGTTCCTTTCGGCCAGCTTTCCTGGGCTCTGAGCCACACTATGGCGCAGCGGCCGATGTCGACTGTGCACGCTGCACATCAGCGGCGGGAGTGGTTCGCACGCCTGCCGAGAGCGCCAAGCTGCAACAATGCATGTAGCGCGGAACACAGCGCGCGAACCTTACGTACGAGGAGGACACAGGTGAAGGCACAATCGCTTTCGATTCTTGGGGCGCAGGTATGGAATGGGGCCGATTTCTCCCTGCAAGACCTGCACATCGTCGATGGCCTGGTCGCTGACGTGCCGGCACCGGACGCGGAGACGCTTGACGGGAGCGGCGGCTGGCTCCTCCCCGGCTTCATCGATGCACACTTCCACGCGTACGCGACGAGCATGGACGGGCTCGAAAACGAGCGTGGCCCGCTGAGCTACGCCGCGATCAATGGCACGCGCCGGCTCGAGAAAGCACTTCGCCGCGGGTTCACGACCGTCCGCGACGTCGCAGGCGGCGACATCGGGCTCGCTCGCGCGATCGATGCCTCACTCTTCGACTCGCCTCGCTACCTATTCACGGGGCCCGCCCTCAGCCAGACCGGCGGCCACGGCGACCCGCGTTCGGAACACGTTGATATTTGCTTCTCACACGGCCACATGTGCGAGGTCGTTGACGGTGTCGAAGCGCTCCGGCTCGCGGTTCGCAATCGGCTGCGCACCGGCGCGCACGCGATCAAGATCATGACAAGCGGTGGAGTGTTTTCGCTCGCTGATCCGCTGCCAATTCCACAGTATTCGCCTGAGGAGGTGCGCGTCGTCACCGAGGAAGCTGGCCGCCGTGGCAGTTACGTTGCTGCACACGCCTACTCGTCCGAAGCAGTGATGCACTCCATCGAGAACGGGGTTCGCTCGATCGAGCACGGCAACCTCATCGATGCGGCCACAGCAACCGCAATGGCGGATCGTGGTGCGTTCCTCGTGCCGACGCTCGCCGCCTACGACGCGATGGATCGCCGGGGTGCCGAGATCGGTCTCAACGAGATCTCCCTCGCCAAGAACTCCGAGGTGCTGTCGAAGGGGCAGGAGGCTGTGCAGATCGCGCTCGCCGCCGGCGTGAGCGTAGGTTTCGGCAGCGACCTTATGGGCGATCTCGAGGACGATCAGCTGCGTGGCGTCCGGCTGCAAGCTGACGCGAGCGGGGCCGCTGCGACGATCCACTCGCTCACCGCAGTGAATGCCCAGCTCATCGGGGATCCCCGAGCAGGCTCGCTCACCACCGGGAGCTACGGCGACGCACTCCTCCTCTCGGAGAACCCGCTCGAACTCGCGGGTGCACTGTCAGAGCCCGCCGCGCGGCTCGCGGTCGTGCAAGCCGGTCGCGTTATTCGCTAGCGATCGTTTCGGTGGCGCCTGTCGCGGGCACGACAGGCTCAGCGATGGGCGCCACCTTGATATCAAGCGAACTCCACCTGCTCCAACGGAGATATTCGAGGTGCTCCTGCATCAGCCGCTCGACCGCAGCCCGGTCACCGGCGAGCAGCGCGTCGAGAATGTCGCGGTGGTCTTGCGCTGAGTCCGTGAGCTCCCCGCGCACGGCGAGCTCGTAGATACCGTACTGGCGGGTCTGATCGCGAAGCGTTCCGATGAACTCCGTGAGCCGATCGTTGTCGAGGAGCGCGAGGAGACCGAGATGGAACTCCCGGTCGGCGTCGAAGAACGCGATAATGTCTTCCTGCTCGGCTGCCGCGAAGAACTTCTCGACGATCGCCGAGAACGCCGCCTCCCGCTCGCGCACCCGGGGGGAACCGGCGAGCTTCACCATCGAGGGCACCTCGAGGAGCGTGCGAATCTCCGCGATGTTCTCTCGGTCCCGGCGGCTAATTGTCACGACGCGATACCCGCGACCACGCACGGCCTCCATCATGCCGTCGTTGACAAGGGCGAGCATGGCTTCACGGACAGGGCCGTGTGAGACGCCCAGCTCTGCTGCGATTGCCGACGCCGAATACACTTCACCTGGTTTGAGGTCTCCGGAGACGAGCAGCGCACGGAGCTGAGCGAGGGCTTGCTCGCGCAGCGTTGTTGGCGGCATCCGCAGCATTTCGATCACTGGACGTCCCCCTCTCTCCTGGGTAATGGAAGAAACTCTATCTTCTCGTTGATCTGGGCAAGCCCTGCGGCGAGGTGCGTGGTTCGCGGCATCCTGGAGGCTGGCCGCTAGTGTTCGAAGCAGGTTCGGTGCTTAGATCGGATGATGACATCGCTCTTGCGGGCCGCGGAACACAGGTGTTCCGTCCGCGTCGAACCGACACGGAGGTTCCACCCATGAACATCACCGGAGTGAAGGTGTACGGCTACGAACTCACCTACCGCCACGGAACGTACGTTATGTCTGGCGGACGGGCCGCCGCAGCCCAGCAATCAACTGTCGTCGCGATCGAAACCGACGCAGGCATCACCGGATGGGGTGAGGTGTGCACGCTTGGCAGCACGTATCTTCCGGCGTTCGCGGCCGGGGTGCGTGCTGGCATCGCCGAACTCGCTCCCGCGCTTCTCGGGCAGGATGCGCTGAACATCCGCGGCGCGCTGCAGCTCATGGACGGGGTGCTCCTTGAACAGCGCGCGGCCAAGAGCCCGATCGACATTGCGCTCTGGGATGTGCTCGGGCAGGCGACAGGGCAACCGATCTCGCAGCTCGCGGGCGGCATCCAGACCCCGGACTTCCCGCTCTATGAGGCGGTACCTCTGGGATCTCCCGAGCGCATGGCCGGTTTCGTCGAAGCGCGCATCGCGGAGGGCATCAGGCGATTCCAGCTGAAGGTCGGCAATGAGCCCGAACTCGATGCGGCCCGCACCCGCACAGTGGTTGAGGCGGTTCCCGACGACGTGATCGTGATCGCAGACTCGAACGGTGGCTGGGATGTCCACGACGCCATCAAAGCCGCGCGCCTGATTGGCGACATTCCGGTGTACATCGAGGAGCCCTGCCGTGGCCTCGATAACAACCTGCTTGTCGCGAAGCACATCCCGCAGCAGCTGATCCTTGACGAGTGCATTGTCACGCTCGACGACCTCTACAGGGCGAAGCACGAGGCTGGTGTCTCGGCGATCAACCTGAAGTATTCGCGAGTCGGCGGGTTCAGCCGCGCGCTTCAGCTCCGTGACGCCGCGCAGAGCCTCGGCCTGAAAGTGTCGATGGAGGACACCTGGGGTGGTGACATCACCTCCGCGGCGGTGAGTCACCTTGCCGCAACAACCGCGCCGGAGAAACTCTTCAACGTGTCGTTTATGAACGACTGGACGAACGAACACGTCGCAGGCTACGAGCCGCGCTCGACTGCTGGGCGAGGGAGCGCGTTGACGAGGCCAGGCCTTGGCATCACGGTTGACGAGTCGCTGCTGACGGTACTCGCCGAATTCCAGTAGCCCAACGGGGCGGCCGCCACCGGCCGCCCCGTTGCCGAGCAGCCGCTACCCGCTGAGTGCGGCCGTCGGGGGTGTCCGCGACGCGCGCACGGCAGGGTACAGCCCAGCGACCGCCCCGACGAGCAGCGTCGCGAGCACGGCGATACCCGCAACAGGTGCAGACACGACGGGCGTCCATCCGTTGGCAAACGCAACTCCGAGGGTGACACCGGCGCCGATGACCACACCGGCGAGCCCGCCGAGACCCGACAGAACGAGCGCCTCGGTGACGAACTGCAGGCGGATGTGCCGACGGGTGGCTCCGAGGGCCCGCCGCAGACCGATCTCTTTGCGCCGCTCGATGACAGAGATCACCATGGTGTTTGCCACCCCAATCGCGCCAACGAGGAGCGAAATTGAGCCGAGCCCGACGAGCATGCTCGTGAACACGTCGTCGACGGCCTGCTGTGCGGCGAGCGCGTCGGAGGGCCGTGAGACGCTGACTGCGCCGGGCTGCTGCGGGTGGATGGCTGCAGGGGTGAGCTCGCGCACGGTCTCAAGCTCGGCCTCGGTTGCGCGCTGCATGACAACCGACGGGTGCCCGTCCCACCCGAACTGTGCCTCCGCGACCCTGGAACCGATGAGCGCCGCGCTGTCGTATTCGGGGGCGAGGCTGAGTGGCTCGAGGATGCCGATCACCGTCACAAGTGTGTCGCCGAGCCAGACGTTCGAGCCCGGCTCGACGGTGCCGAGGCGTGACGCAGCCTCGAAACCGAGCACCGCAGTCGGGAACGCTGATGTTGTGGCGTCGAACCACGACCCCGACAGCATGTCGCCGGCGACAACCTCGAGAAACGCAGTGTCGACGGCCGCGACGGTCACGCCGCCGGTGCGCTGCGGATCGACGAACTGGTTCCGGTAGACGGAAGTGTCGGTGAGCGTGCCGACCGCCGCGGTCGCCGTCACTCCGGGAAGTCGCGCGAGGCGATCCGCCGCGTTGTGCGGGAGCGGTCCGGCCGCGTTCCCGCCGTCCGCGGCAACGGCGCTCAGCAGATTCGTGCCGAGACTTGAGAGCTGTGCCTCGAGTTTTGCTTGGCTCGACGCCGAAATGCCGAGCACGGCGACCATCGCCGCGACGCCAATCGCGATGCCCAGCGCTGAGAGCACCGCGCGCAGCGGCCGCGCTCGGATCCCGGCGGTGCCGAGACCGAACAGGTCGGCTGGTCGCAGCCGGGACCGGCGCAGCGGTGCCCGCTCGGCCGCCGCGTTCACGCTGCGACCTGCGTTCGAGAGTCGCCGGTGACAGTGCCGTCGCTGATGGTGATCTGCCGTGGAAGTTGCGCGGCGATCTTCGGGTCGTGAGTGATGATCACGATGCTCGTGCCAGCCTGGTGCAGTTGGTCGAGCAGCTCGATGATGCTCGCGCTCGCCCGAGAGTCGAGGTTGCCCGTCGGCTCATCGGCGAGCAGGATCGGCGGGTCACTCACGACAGCACGCGCGATCGCAACACGCTGGCGCTCGCCGCCGGACATCTGATGCGGTTTGTGGTGCATGCGTTCGCCAAGACCTACTCTGTTGAGGATTGCTTGCGCACGCCGCATTCGCTCGCGGCGGATCACCCCGGAATAGAGCAGCCCGTCGGCGACGTTTTCCACCGCGCTCACACCCTCCCTGAGGTGGAACTGCTGGAAGACGAATCCGATGTGCTGGGAGCGAAGCGCCGAAAGCTCGACGTCTGTCAGCGTTGTCGTGTCGATCCCGACGATCTCGACCGTGCCAGCACTCGGCCGGTCCAGCGTTCCCATGACGTTGAGCAGCGTCGATTTCCCGGAGCCACTCGCGCCGACGATCGCGACGTACTCGCCCGGGGCGACCTCAATGCTCACTCCGTCGAGCGCAGTTACCGGCGGATGGCCGTACGAGCGGGTAACCCCGCTCAGTCGAATCACGCAACTCATCGTTTGGGCACCGTGACCTCGAGCCCCTCGCGGACTCCCTTCCCTGACACCTCGACAGTGCCCGAGGCGAACGCACCGACCTCGACCGGTACGAACTCGCGGTCCGCCTCGGGGGAGCGCCGCGGCAGTTCGAGGGCGAACGACTCTTGGTCGACGGGAACGAGCGCGTCGACCGGCACCGTCAGCACACCCTCACGGAGTACCTTCCCGAAGCGGAGCGTCACGCTGACGAGTGAGAGTGACTCTGCGGTTGCCTGGTCGTCGAGCGATATCTGCAGGGGCAGCAGCAGCTCCGCCGCCGCACTCGGATCGTCAGACGGTGCCTCCTCTGCCGCACCTATGCTCGCAACTTTGCCCGTTGTCGAGGTGCCGTTCGGCAGCTCGATCGTGACTGGCGTGCCAACGGGGGAGAGCTCGGCTTGCGCTGGTGTGAGCAGCGCGAGGACCTCCTTCGTTGCGCCTGTCGCGCTGAAGAGCGTGTCACCGGCGGCGACCCGGTCACCGAGCTGCTTTGCCGCCTTGTTGACCTGCAGCGGTTGAGTGGAGAACAGCACCTGGTCCTTGCTCAGCGACTGCTGCGGTTTCAGGCCGAGCGAATCTGTCCAGGCGTGCAGTGCCCACTTCGTGTACCAGTTGAACTCTTGCGACGGATCAACGCTGAGGTATCCGAACGATTGCAGGTTGCGCTCGAGCTGCTCAATATCCACGCCGGGTTCCATGCCTGCGGTGAAATCGCGCCAGGCAGGCATCGCGCCCGACAGCACGACGACTGGCTTCTCGTCGACCCTGTAGGCCACCGACCCCGCTGTGAGCTGTGTTCCGGCGGCGGGGAGCTCGGTGAGGACACCGTTCGTGGTGGCGACGACGTCGACCTGGGTTGCGTACTGGAGTTTGCCCCGCGCCGTCGTCTCCGAGGTGAGGTCGCCGGCGGCGACCTTCGCGGTGTCGACCGCGGGCAGCTTGACTGGCGTGACGGCGTCTGCGGGCTGCAGTAGCGAGGTCACGCCAAAGCCGCCGGCGGCGAGCACGGCGATGGCGAGCGACCCCCACAGCACAGCGCGTGCGCGGCCGGGCCGGCTCGGTTGCTCGGTGGCCGAATCCGCGGGTGGCTCGGCGGCCCCTGGTGCTTCGGCGTGGTGCTGCCCGGTGTCGGGTGTGCGAGGTGCTGGGTTCATGGCCTACTCGTTCGGGGTCGGAGGAACGTATCTGCGGGGCGCAGTCGATCTACTTGCTCAAGGCCTTCTCGCTGCAGGTGTCGAGGTCAGCGTTGTTCGCGCCCTCGGGGGTTCGAGGTGAGGTCCCGCCAAGTTTTGCGTCCTCGATGTCGTAGCCCAGGTCGCGCATGCACTCGCCGAACTTGGAGTCGTACTCGAATCGCGACTTGTCTGCTTCGCGCTTGTCGGCCTCACTCAGCTCTTTGATCGGCGGCTCGCCCACCTCTGAC
Organism: Leucobacter sp.; assembly: GCA_017990305.1. GTDB lineage: Bacteria > Actinomycetota > Actinomycetes > Actinomycetales > Microbacteriaceae > Leucobacter. Next base: position 2,151 of record JAGNOB010000007.1, on the reverse strand, counting down.
TGGCACTCGGGAGAGACCGCCTGCATTTCCTCTGTGACCTCTGCCCAGCCGCCCTCTGGCGTGGGGTCTTCGACGTCGAGGCCTTTGTCGCGGAAGCACTGCGCCATCTTGAGCTCCCACTGCTGAAACTCTGCTGCGTGCGCGTCCGCGCCGCCCCCGGC
>JAGNOB010000007.1:0-1890 GCA_017990305.1 Leucobacter sp. | reverse complement strand
TGACCTCTGCCCAGCCGCCCTCTGGCGTGGGGTCTTCGACGTCGAGGCCTTTGTCGCGGAAGCACTGCGCCATCTTGAGCTCCCACTGCTGAAACTCTGCTGCGTGCGCGTCCGCGCCGCCCCCGGCACCCTCACCAGCCGCACCTTTCGCGTCGGGTGAGGAGCTGCAACCCGCGAGTGCGAGCACGAGTGCCGCCGAACAGGCTGCGAGCTTGAGAAGGGAGAGGGAATTGCGCGACATGGAGTTCCTTTGTTTGAGTGCGGCCGTGAAATCGCGACCACATGACTCAGTGAACCGGAACGGGTGTTTCGCTGGCGTTAAGGAGAAAAGCGACAGTTTCGATATGTGCCTCAGTGCCGTTGCGCCGCGCCGATCTGAGGACGGAGCGCGCAGAAACGAAAGTGGCCCTGTGCCCCACAATCGTGTGGGGCACAGGGCCACTGCCTGCAGCAGACTGCCGGTTAGCGCAGCGTGAAGCCCGTCCCGAGTGTGTCGGCCTGGTCGAGCATGAAACGGTGCTCGCCCGTCTGGTACGCCGTGCCAGTGACACGGGGAACGACTGTCGCTGTGCCGTCGGCACGGGTGGTGCTCGCATCCCAGGTTGCCGCGAACACCGTGTCGACGATCGAGCGGTGCTCCAGCGTCTCCGTGGCACCGAGTACGCCCGAATCCGCGAGCAGCGCTACCCGCGCGCCGGTGCCCGAACCGCATGGCGAACGATCCACCTCGCCGTCGGCGAAGACGGTGACGTTGCGCTGGATCGGCCCGTTGTCGTGCCGCCCCAGGTCGTCCCAGAGGATCGTCCCGTACACGCCGGACAGGCGCGGGTCGTCAGCGAACTGGGCTTCAGCGGACTCGTTGAGCGCCCACTTGATTTCGCGGCCGAGCGCGATGAGATCGGTGTACTGCTCGGGGCCAACCGTGAGCCCGAGATCCGCAGCGCGAACCGAGGCGTAGATCGCACCGGAGTAGCTGAGATCCACGACGACGTCGCCACGCGAGGTCGCCACGGTCACGTCCCGGGCGATGACGTGCGAATCAACGTTGCGGAACGTCGCGCCAACGAGCGCGCCGTCCTTGCGCTCAACGATGGCGGCGACGCGGCCAGAGGGAACGTCGATGACGACCTCGGTAACGCCATCCGGGTTGCTCTCGACGAGACCAGTGTCTGTCGCCCACACGCCGAGCGCGATGGTGCCGTGTCCGCACGCGGTCGAGAAGCCATCCTTGTGCCAGAACAGCACACCGAAGGCTGCGCCCGCGTCGTCGGGCGGCGTGATGAACCCGCCGTACATGTCAGCGTGGCCGCGCGGCTCATTGCAGAGCAGCTGCCGCAGATCATCGATCCCGCCCGAGTTCGCGATCGCCGAGACCCGGCGCTCACCGACGGTCGCGCCGGGAAGCTCGGGAAGGCCCTCGTGGACGATGCGGAACGGTTCGCCTGCCGTGTGGTAGTCGGTCGTGTGGATCCAGTGCTGCTTCGCGTTCAACGGAGCTCCTCCGCCTCGACAGACTTCAGGTCGACGACCTCAGTGACACCGTCCGTGATGCCGAGCTTTTGCAGGCGAGCCGACTCGAGCCGACGAACCGGGCCAGCGCAGAGCACCGAAACGAAGGAAATCACGGCGAGCACGATGAGGTAGACCGCGATCGGTACCCAGGAGTTGTCGAACTTGGCGAGCAGCCAGGTCGCGATGAGCGGCGCGGTGCCGCCAGCGAGTGCCGCACCGATCTGGTACCCGAGCGTGACGCCCGTGTAGCGCACCCGGGTGCTGAAAATCTCCGAGGTGAGGGTGCCGATGGTCGCCGTAATCGGCGGCCAGAACACGCCAAGGCCGATCACGACCGCGGCATACAGCGCCCAGTTCACCTGGAGATCAAGGAGCATG
>JAGNOB010000006.1 GCA_017990305.1 Leucobacter sp. | reverse complement strand
CCCTACCTCCTGCTGGATCTCCTTAAGCTCCTGTTGCATCTGCCGACGCAGCTTGAGGTCGAGCGCGCCGAGCGGCTCGTCGAGGAGGAGGAGTGCCGGCCGGTTCACCACCGCGCGAGCGAGCGCGACGCGCTGTTGCTGTCCGCCCGAGAGCTGGGCTGGCTTGCGATCAGCGACATGATCAAGCTCAACGAGCCGCAGCGCTTCGTGCGCTTTACCAACCGGATCACCAATCTTGCGACGGCGCAGCCCGAATGCGACATTCTCAAGAATCGACATATGCGGGAACAGCGCGTAGGACTGGAACACCGTGTTGACTGGCCGCTTGTGCGGCTTCAGCGCAGTCACATCGGCGCCGCCGATGCGAATCTGCCCCTCGGTCGGCTCCTCGAGGCCCGCAACAAGCCGAAGCGTCGTGGTTTTACCGCAGCCTGACGGCCCGAGAAGCGCGAAGAACGAGCCAGCTGGAATAGTCAGATCAAGGTTCTCGATAGCGGTGAACCCCGGGAATCGCTTCTGGATTCCGATGAGTTCAAGATCCGCGCCAGCCTCTGCGAATGAGTTCGTGGCGTTCATGCGTTACAGCCCAAGCACTTTCTGGAACTCGGCCGAATACTGCTTGTCTTCCTCCGGGGTGAGCGACCGGAAGCTGTGCAACCGAGTCCAGTCCTCCTCAGACGGAAAAATGAGCGGGTTGTCGGCGTTCTCAGGGTTGAGCTTTTGCATGGCTTCCTGGGTGCCCTTGACCGGCGGCACAAAGGTGACGTAATCAGCAACGGCTGCCATCACCTCGGGGTCATAGTAGAAGTCGATCATCTCTTCGACGAGCTTCTTCTGGGCAGCTGAGGTGCCGTTGGGCACGGTAAACGAATCTGCGGCAATCATGCCTCCCGACTCGGGCACCTCGATCGTCCAGCGCGGGCCATCCGGCGATTCCGCATTCATCATCACTACGTCCCCGGTCCACACCATCGCAGCGAGCGTGTCGCCCCGCTCAAGATCCTGCGTATACGAGTTGCCCTTGACGTTCTTGATCTGACCGCTCTGAATCCCGTCGTCGAGCCACTCGATCGCCTCGCCCCACTCCTTGTCTCCCCACTGGCCCGCGGGGTCATAGCCGAGGCCGGCAAGGATCATACCCATCGTGTCGCGCATCTCGGTGAGCACCCCCACCTTGCCCTTGAGTGATGGCTGCATGAAATCATCGAGCGTCTTGATTCCGCCCGGCACGGCCTCGGTATCCCACATCAGACACGACGCAGGAAGCTGCCAGGGAATCGAGAATTTGCGCCCCTTGTCCGCGTCGAGCGCATCCCACTGCGTGTCAACGAGATTCGCCGTCACGTTCGGGAGGTTCGCGTAGTCAAACGCTTGGACCTGCTGGGCCTCTATGATGCGCCCGTTCATCCAATCGGTAAACGTGATCACGTCGTAGCCGGTGTGTTGACCGAGCTCGAGCTGATCCTTGATCTTGCCGTAGAACGTATTGTTGTCGTCGATGTCTTCGATGTATTCGACGGCGATGCCACTCTCTTCCGCGAAGAGGTCGAGGGAGTCATACGAACCGGTCTCCTCATTGAAGTCAAGGTAGTACGTCCAGTTGCCCCATACGAGCCCCTTGCCGTCACTGCCACCGCCAGCGCCGCCACCGCCCGGAGCGCATGAGGCGAGTGTGAACGCGCCCAAGCCTGCTGCGCCGACAGCGGCGCCTTTGAGCATCTGACGGCGATCGAACTGCGCACTGCGCACCATGTTCACGATGTTCTGAACGATGGGGTCTTCGGGAATACGGCGTGCCATGGAAGTCTCCTTTGACTTTGACTCAGCAATCGAACCAAGGGTAGCGCCCTACACGCCCGCCTTTGGTCGTTCCACGAATATTGCACAAGACCCCTGACGAGGCCAAACCGAGAGGCCGAATCTCGAAGGTAATTCACGCATTGGGTGCACTTTGTTATAAATACTGTCGATTTTCCCTGAGTTTGCTGCAGGTTGCGGGGCTTTCCGGCAGCCCGACTGCGCCGTGACCGCACGCCATGACGCGACCGGGCCGGCACGATACTCAGACCGAGAAAGTGCAGCGCTTCCCGGGCGCGGCAGGGCATATACACAGAAAAGCGACATCGAAACAACGGAATCCTTTGCTATTTCCAGCCCGAACTGTCAGAATCAGAAGCGTGAGCAGCAAACGAACCCCCTCTGCCCTCGACTCAACGTCGAAGGCGATCATCGAGCAACTTCAGCTCGATGGCCGCCGCTCGTACGCTGAGATCGGGAAGGCGGTCGGACTCAGCGAGGCCGCCGTCAGGCAGCGGGTACAAAAGCTCACAGATGCCGGGGTCATGCAGATTGTTGCCGTGACAGACCCGATGCGACTCGGTTTCCACCGACAAGCAATGCTCGGCATCCGCGTATCCGGCGATACCCGGGTCGTCGCCGACCGCCTCGCTGAACTGCCCGAAGTGAGCTACGTCGTTTTGAGCGCTGGCTCCTTCGACATCCTCGCCGAGGTTGTCTGTGAGGACGACGACGGGCTCATCGAGCTCCTGAATGAAAAAGTCAGGGACATCGATGGCGTCTCAGGCACTGAGACGTTCGTCTACCTCCAACTCAACAAACAAAAATACGACTGGGGAACAAGATAACCATGTCTTTCGATCCGACTGCTGCGGTCGACACTGCCGCGCTCCAGGCTTCGGCCAAGCGCCACATGTGGCCGCACTTCACCAACCGCAAGGTGCTCAACGACGGGATCCCCGTCATCACGCGCGCCGAGGGTCACCACATTTACGACGCCGCAGGCAAGGAGTACATCGACGGCCTTGCTGGTCTGTTCGTTGTGAACGCCGGCCACGGCCGCCAGCGCATCGTTGACGCAGCTGCAAAGCAGATGAAGCAGCTCGACTTCATGCCGATCTGGTCGTACGCGCACCCCGCAGCCATCGAGCTCTCGGAGCGTCTCTCATCGTACGCTCCTGGCGAGATGAACAAGGTCTTCTTTACCACCGGTGGTGGCGAGGCTGTTGAGTCGGCATTCAAGCTGGCGAAGCACTTCTGGAAGATCAAGGGCAAGCCGATGAAGCACAAGGTCATCTCGCGCTCGGTTGCCTACCACGGCACCCCGCAGGGCGCCCTTGCGATCACCGGTATCCCCGACATGAAGAAGTTCTACGAGCCGCTGACCCCCGGTGGTCACCGCGTTCCGAACACGAACTTCTACCGTGCTGAGGAAATGGGCGCTCCGTCCAACGACATCGAGGCATTCGGCCAGTGGGCAGCGAACCGCATCGAAGAGGCAATCCTCTTCGAGGGCGAGGACACTGTTGCAGCTGTCTTCCTCGAGCCGGTACAGAACTCGGGCGGCTGCTTCCCGCCTCCCCCCGGCTACTTCAAGCGCGTTCGCGAGATCTGCGACAAGTACGACGTGCTCCTCGTCTCCGATGAGGTCATCTGTGCGTACGGCCGCGTCGGCGACTTCTTCGCTTCGAAGGCACTCGGCTACGAGCCCGACATCATCACCTCGGCAAAGGGCATCACCTCGGGCTACGTCCCGCTCGGTGCAATGATCGTTGCTGACCGCGTGTCGGAGCCCTTCAACTCGGAGGACAACACCTTCTACCACGGCTTCACCTTCGCTGGTCACCCGGCGGCAGCTGCTGCGGCTCTCGAGAACCTCGACATCTTCGAGGAAGAGGACCTCAACGGCCGCGTGCGCGAGAACAGCCCGCTGTTCCGTGCCGAGCTCGAGAAGCTGCTCGACATCGACATCGTCGGTGACGTGCGTGGCGAGGGCTACTTCTTCGGAATCGAGCTTGTCAAGGACAAGGCGACCAAGGAGACCTTCAACGAGGCAGAGTCGGATCGCCTGCTGCGTGACTACCTCTCCCCCGCACTGTGGGACGCCGGCCTGTACTGCCGCGCAGACGACCGGGGAGACCCCGTCATCCAGCTCGCTCCGCCGCTGACCATTGGTCCGGCAGAGTTTGCTGAGATTGGCGGAATCCTCCGCAGCGTTCTGAAGGACGCTTCGTCGAAGATCTAATGATCTGAGACCCCAGTCGTGTGGCCCCCTCGCTTCGGCAAGGGGGCCACACCTGTGTGTAGCCCCGCAGCGAGCCGGCGTCGCTAGTTCGCTGGCTCGTGCCGGAAGAATCCGCGGTATTCGAGCACAGTCCCGAGCAGCGGACTGCGCACGGTTGCGCTCACGATGTTGCGCTGCGCTTCGTCGTCATAGCCGTCAACGACCTCGGCACGTACGGACAACAGTGCTGGCAGCCTCAGCCGCACGGGGCCGAGCCGAAGCCAGGTTCGCTCGGAAACAAGCTTGAGGTGGCCTGACTCAGTCACGGAGCACCTGAGCTCAAGCTCTACGCGTTTGGCGCTTCCGAGCCGGTTCAGCAGCGTTCCGTGTGCCTCCCCCGCGAGGAGAACGTCAACGAAGCGCTGCTCGCCCGACGCGAATTGAAACACGCGTGTTGCATGTAGTCCAAGCCCAGCATCTGCTTCCCAGTCGACGCTGTTGACGACAGTAAACGGTACGTTGCGCTCGTGGGCGGTTACAAACAGATTCGGACCGACGACAGGACGGGCCAGGAGATTGAGCTTCCCCAGACGGCTTCCCGCAACCTCGAATTCCCCGACGACCCGCACTGCCCCTCCGACCACACCAGCCCCCTCCGCATAGCGCCGGACCTCGGGATGCAATCGAGTGGCTTCCTGGCCAAGCGCGGCGAGGAACACCGATCCGCCAGGGACGCGCGTGCCGTCGAATAATCCGCGGCGTTCGTCTTCGTGCTCGCTCATTCGCGTCGCTCCTCCCGGTAGGGTTTCAGCGCACCGGCAACAGTGGCTCCCTCCGGAAACACGCAGGCGAAATCGCCGCGGTACCCGAACAGCAGCCCCATTCGACTGTGGCGCACTTCGAGATCGATGATGTAGCGCTGCCGCTCCTCATCGAAGTGTTCTGTGAGGCACGCGCGGCCGGTGAGAAATGCGGGAAACCGGAACCCGAGCGCTCCTGCGTAGAAACGTTGCCTGCCCGATACGAGCCGCAGGGCTCCATCTGCGGTGACAGAGAGGTCGAGGTCGACCGCTAGGTGCTGGTGGGTGCCGAGATAGTCCACTATGCGGCCAGTCGCGTCGCTGTAGATCATCGTCGCGTCGAAGCGGCGCCGTTTGCCGCCGCCAAGCTCCATCGTCCGCACGAACGTCACGGTCTCGCGGCCAAACCCGTCCACGTAGGGATAGTTGTCGATCTGAAAGGGCAGATCCCTACCGCGTTCGGGAAACATGATGTTGCGCGTGGCCCCGAGCAGCAGGAAGGGGCGCACCCACCAGGGGCCCTGTTTGATTTCACGCATGACCCCTCGGCCAACGCAGGCGTAGTCACTCGCGACGCCAACGCCGAACCGCCGCTGCATCTGCGGGTGCAACCGCGCGAAGTCTTCGCCGAGTGCGCGGGCGAAGATGCTAGTGCGTTGTCGCGCATTGTCGGTCATCGCACCGGCTTCTCTCGTGTTTCGGGAGGGGAGAGTCGTGCCAGTGTATCGGGGGCGGCATCCATCACACGAGCCTTGAAACTGTCGCGCGGCTGGGTGCCTGCGGGCCTGGAACGGCAGTTGCTCGCGCGGGCACGCACACCCCCGAACCAGCCGCGCCACCACCCAACGCGCTCTGGCGCGGTGCCGTCTTCCGCCCAAATCCGCAGCCGGTCAAAGCTCCACGCAGTGAGCCACCAGACGAAGCGCCGCGTTACGAGCGGATCCACAAGTTTCCCCGGCCACCCCCAGCCAGGTTCGTAGTCATAGCCAGTGATGAAACGCACGCCATCAGCCTCGGGGATATAGCGCCAGTAGCCGCGCCCTGTACCCAGTGGGGAGAGGCGGTCCTCCGTGGTGAAGATCAGAGCTGAGGTCCGCGCCCCTCCCGCAGCTCGCTTCTCCCCCAGCGAGACTCCCGTACCGCGGATGGTGTGCACGCCGAGTCCAAGCTCGTAGCGGAACTCCTGCGAACCATCGGCACGGGCGACCGTTGGCCGGATTGCGCTGAAGCGGCCGTCCCACCGTGCGTGATTGTCGGGGTCCTGTGTCAGCTCCCACACGCGATCGATCGGGGCGTCGATGAAGATTTCAACATAGAGCGCGCGATCGCGTTGGCTGCTCGCGGCGCGTGACATGCCTTCACAGTAGCGGAATTCCACAGCTCAGACACGAAATCTATGCGGCCGACCCTCCACGAATACAAAGAAGCCCCTCTCCCAAAGGAGAGGGGCTTCCCAGAGTCACGGGCGATCAGCGGTCAGCAGATGCGCGCGTCCGAAACCTTGCGGCCTGTGCCTTAGCGGCGAAGGCCAAGACGCTCGATGAGCGTACGGTAACGGGCGATGTCGGTCTTCTGGAGGTAAGCCAGGAGACGACGGCGCTGGCCGACGAGGAGCAGCAGGCCACGACGCGAGTGGTGGTCGTGCTTGTGCTCCTTGAGGTGCTCGGTCAGATCCTTGATACGACGCGAGAGCATAGCCACCTGAACCTCAGGGGATCCGGTATCACCGGGGGTGGTTGCGTACTCTTCGATGATCGCCTTCTTGACATCTGTGGGCAATGACATAGGTGATCCCCTTTCTCCAGTTGCGCGGCGCCTTCAGCGGGATGCTTGGGCTCTCTGTATCCGCGGCCGATCTAACGGCAACCTCACTACCTTAGCACCGTTGAACGCCCCGCACGTCATCCTCTCTCACTCGCAATTGCTGAAACGCCCCAGAAACAGAGATGTGACGCACCCGTCTCGAGGGAGAAACGGTAGAGAAATAGCCCACACGCAGACTGTGAAGACCCGGACTCACGGCCGAGTCGGGCCGCCCGACTGGGCGCGAACGAAGGGACTCGTATGGAAGCAACAGACGTTTGGACGCTCACGAGCACGGCACTCGTGCTCATCATGACGCCGGGACTGGCGTTGTTCTACGGCGGTCTCGTCCGAGTCCGCTCGGTCGTCAACATGATGCTCTTCAGCGTGAGTGCGATGGGATTAGTAGGGATGCTGTGGATACTTTTCGGGTATTCGATGAGCGTCTTTGGGGAGGGTGATGGCTGGTTTGCGGGTAGCCCGCTCCGCGAGTTTGGCCTCGCCCACACTGACCCAAGCGAGTTCATCGGCGTGGGTTTCGGGGCCGTGTTCGCAATGATCACGACCGCCCTCATCTCGGGCGCGATAGCGGACCGCGTTGGCCTCGGCTCCTGGGTGCTGTTTGCGGGCGTGTGGGCCTCCCTTGTCTACTTCCCGGTCGCAGCCTGGGTCTGGGGCGGCGGATGGATCTCGAAGCTCGGGGTGTGGCTGGGCACTCCCGACGTGATCGACCTCGCCGGAGGTACGGCGATCCACATCAATGCGGGCGCCGCAGCGCTCGCCCTCGCCCTGGTTGTTGGTAAGCGGCACGACTTCGCCCCCGGGGCACACCGTCCGCACTCGATCCCGCTCGTCACCATTGGCGCAGCGCTCCTCTGGTTCGGCTGGATTGGGTTCAACGCCGGTCTCGCAACGGACACCGGAACCGCTGGCCTCATCCTCGTCAACACGCTCGGTGCTCCCGCCGCAGCAATCATGGGATGGCTTGCCGTGGACACGCTCCGCGGCCGCAAGCCGGGTGTGGTCGGCGCCGCGTCGGGTGCGGTGGCTGGCCTCGTCGCCATCACCCCTGCCGCAGCGAACCTCTCCCCCGCATTCGGTCTGCTCCTCGGAATCCTCGCTGGCGCGGCCTGCGCGGTCGCAATCGAATGGAAGTTCCGACTCGGCTTTGACGATTCGCTCGACGTCGTTGGCCTGCATCTGGTCGCAGGTGTACTCGGCACCGTCTACCTCGGGTTCTTTGCACTGAACGACGGGCTACTCACTGGCGGTGACTCTGGGCTCCTCCTCGTGCAGGTCATGTCGGTCGTCGGCGTCGCGCTGTACTCGTTCATTGCCTCGCTCATCATCGCGCTGGGCGTCAAGCTCATCACGGGGTTGCGGGTGCCGCAGGCCGTGGAAGAGGGCGGTATCGACGAGGCGGCCCACGGTGAAACCGCGTACGCGTTGGAGGGCTCCGACCGGCTATAGCAAGCCCACGTGGCCCCGCACCGGTGCCGGTAGGCTCGGAAGCATGACTGAATCGGTTGATGCTGCCGCCCTTGCCGACATCGCGGGGTCACTCGCCCGGTCCGTTGGGCAGATGATCCACGAGAAACGAGCGAGCGGGGTGGACGTTGCCGCGACAAAGTCGAGCCTGAGCGACGTGGTGACCGAGGCGGATCGGGAAGCCGAGCGGCTCCTCACGGAAGGGCTGCGCACTCTCCGTCCCGAAGACGCCATCCTCGGCGAGGAGGGCGCGAGCGTCGCCGGTACGAGCGGCATCACCTGGGTGCTCGACCCGATCGACGGCACCGTGAACTACCTCTACAACCTTCCCGCCTACGCGGTGAGTGTCGCGGCTACCGTGGCAGACGGCGCACCGGGAACCATGTCGGACGGTCGCCGTGCGATCGCAGGCGCTGTCTACGTGCCGACGACCGGCGAGCTCTTCACGGCATGGCACGGTGGTGGCGCATACCTCGACGGTACTCGGCTCTCCGGCCCTCCCGAGACGGAACTGATTTCCACGCTCCTCGCGACGGGCTTTGGCTACACGGTCGAGCGTCGCACCGAGCAGGTCGAGATTCTTCGGCGGGTGCTCCCCCGCGTGCGGGACATTCGCCGCATGGGTTCTGCCGCAGTAGATCTGTGCATGCTCGCGGCCGGTCGTGTCGATGCGTACTATGAGCGCGGCCTCCAACCGTGGGACTACGCGGCGGCCGCGCTCATCGCTCGCGAGTCCGGCGCGGTGGTGCGCGGCCTCGGCGAGAACGCCCCGGGCGAGGAACTTCTCATTGCAGGCACCCCGGTCATCACCTCTGAACTCGCTGCCATCATTGCGGAGGCCTACCGCGCGCTCCGGTGATCTGAAACAATGTGAGCCAGTCGTTCACATGCATTTCAAAGGAGAAAGCCATGCGCAACGTCCCTCGCGACCCAATCATTGCCGCACTCGTGCAACGGGCACGCAGCCGCCAGCTCTCACGGCGACGCCTTCTGCAGGGCCTCGGCCTCGGCGCCGCTGCACTCGGTGCGAGCTCGCTCGCGGCCTGCGCTGGAGGTGTCCCGACTCACGGCGACGGCTCAGCGGGAACACTGCGCTGGGCAAGCTGGACGTACTACCTCGACTTCGACGAGGAGGCCCAGGAGTTCACAAGTCTGAGTGAGTTCATGGCAGAGTCGAACATCAACGTCGAGTACTTCGAAGACATCGACGACAACAAGATGTTCATGGCCAAAGTGAAGGACCAGCTCAAGTTGGGCACCGACACCGGCTACGACCTCTTTACCCTCACCGATTCTTCGCTGCTCCGCCTTCTCGAGCAGGATCAGCTCACAGCGTTTGATCACGCGCTCATGCCCAACGTCAGCGCGAACATGATCGACCTCGTGCGGCACTCCTCGTTCGACCCTGATCGAGAGTGGTCGGTTCCCTACCAGTCGGGGATGACGGGGCTCGTCTACAACACACAGCTCTACCCGAAGGGTGTGCGCTCAGTGAGCGATCTGTGGAGCGATGACCTCACGGGAAAGGTCAGTCTGTTGAGCGAGCAGGACGACACGCTCGGTCTCGTCATGCTTGAGCAGGGGGTCGACATTACCGGCGAGGATTGGGGCGAGGACGAGTTCTTCGCTGCGCTCGAGGTCGTCGAGCAGCAGATCAAGAACGGCAGCGTTTACACGGTGAAGGGGAACTCGTACACGCAGGATCTGCAGAGCGGTGCGGTGCTCGCCGGAATGGCATGGTCTGGTGACGTCGCGATGATTAACGAGGAGGAGGGCGAAGAGGTGTGGAAGTTCGTCGTCCCTGATGCCGGGGCAACGATGTTTATCGACTCTTTCTGCCTTCCCAATCCCACTGCTGCCTTCGAACAAGCACACGAACTCGTTGACTACTATTACGAGCCCGAGGTCGCCGCTCAGGTCGCCGAATACGTGCAGTATGTGACACCAGTCAAGGGCGCGCGCGAGGCGATGGAGAAGCTCAACCCGGAAATGGCTGCGAACACCCTGATCTTCCCAGACGAGGAGATGAGCGCTAGGGTGCACGACATGCGCACACCGACCGCGCAGGAAGACAACACCTACGCGCAGGCGTACCAAAAGGTTCTCGGAAACTGACCCAAGGCAGCAAAAGGGAGGGGTGGATCAGCACGTGCTGATCCACCCCTCCCTTCGCGTGCGTTTAGACGCCGAGCAGGGCCTCGACCGGGCCACGCGCGAAGAAGATCACGAAGCCTGCCGAAACGATCCACAGCAGCCAGTGCACCTGCTTCGCTTTGCCGGTGAACGCGTGCACGAGAACCCACGAGACGAAGCCCGCACCGATGCCATTGGCGATCGAGTAGCTGAGCGGCATGACCGCTGCCGTGAGGAACACGGGAAGCAGCACGCGGAAGTCGGTGAGGTCGATGTGTGAGATCTGAGACATCATCATCGCACCGACGATGACGAGTGCTGCAGCAGCAACCCCGGTCGGGACGATCTCGGTCAGCGGGGTGAAGAACATCGCGAGCAGGAAGACGAGACCCGTGACCACGTTGGCGAGGCCGGTGCGCGCGCCCTCGCCGATACCGGCGCCCGACTCAACGAAGACGGTGGTCGAGGATGACGACGTGCCGCCACCGACAACCGCGCCAACACCCTCGACGACAAGCGCCGACTTGATGCGCGGGAAGTTGCCCTTGTCATCTGCAAGGCCAGCCTCGCGAGACAGGCCAGTCATGGTGCCCATCGCGTCGAAGAAGTTGGTGAAGAGGAGCGTGAAGACGAGCATGATGACCGTAACAAGTCCAACCTTGCCGAAGTCGAAGCTCACAGCGCCCACAAGACTCAGGTCGGGCACGGCGAACGGGTTGCCGCCGAGCACGGGCTCGGTGAGGCTCCAGCCGCCAGGGTTGACGGAACCATCAGCACCAAACTTCGGGCCGATCTTCCAGATCGCCTCGACGACAACCGCGATGATCGTTCCGCTGATGAGCCCGATCAGGATTCCGCCCTTGACCTTCTTGGCGACAAGGATCCCGGTGAGTGCGAGGGTCACAACGAAGATGAGCGTCGGAACGGTAGTGATGAACCCAACACCGGCGGGGCCGAGGCCCACGGGCGGTGACGACTGGCCGGTCGCGTCAACGAAGCCAGAGTTCACGAAGCCGATGAACGCAATAAAGAAGCCGATACCGACGGTGATTGCAAGCTTCAGCTGCACGGGCACCGCGTCAAAGATCATGCGGCGCAGGCCGGTTGCGGCGAGCAGCACGATGAGCAGACCGTTAATGATGACGATCGCCATGGCCTCAGGCCAGGTAACTTCCTGCACCACGGAGAACGCGAGGAAGGCGTTGATGCCAAGCCCAGCCGCGAAGGCGAAGGGCAGACGGGAGACGATGCCGAAGAGGATCGTCATGATGCCAGCGGCGAGAGCGGTAACCGCACTGACCTGGCCAAAGTCGAGCATGTTGCCCGCGATGTCTTCCTTGCCCGAGAGAATAATCGGGTTGAGGATGACGATGTAGGCCATCGTCACGAAGGTGACGAGACCGCCCCGAACCTCGGTTCCGATCGTCGAACCGCGCTTGGTGATCTCGAAGTAGCGGTCAAGAAAACCCCGCTCCTTCACCTTCTGTTGTGAGGCCTCTGACACGAACCGCTCCTGTTCCTGGGTGTTTGCTGAACAGGAAAACGGTACCACCTTGCGCCGGGGCGTGTGTGCCCCGAACGCAAAGCGATACCGTTATCGCGAGTTTCAGGGCTTAGCTGACGCCCTTGAGGTCGATCACGAAGATCAGCGTCTTGCCCGAGAGCGGGTGTCCGCCGGTCTCGCCGTATGCCTGCGCCGGGGGCACGGTCAGCTTGCGACGTCCGCCGACCTTCATGCCGGGAATGCCAAGCTGCCAGCCCGGGATGAGCGCCTTGAGCGGGAAGTTCACGGACTCGCCGCGGCTCCACGAGGAGTCGAACTCTTCACCGGAGTCGTACTCGACGCCAAGGTAGTGGACGTCGACGGTCGAGGTTACGGCAGCCTCTGCGCCATCGCCGACAACAATATCGACGATTTCGACCTCGGAGGGCGCAGGCCCCTCGGGTGCATCGATTTCTGGTTTAGTGAGCGGTGCATCTGTCATGGGGCCATTCTGACTGATCGGCGGGGCTCTCACCATGAGGTTCGCTGAGAGGGGAACCTGGTGTGCCGCTCTTCGGGGTTACAAACAGCTGACGGCGCGCAACTTAGGCGGGGCTCGATAACCGCTCCTGAGCCAAAGCCCGGTAGCCTAGGGTTGTGAGATTTGCGCACTTGACCCCCGGATCAGCTTCAACCCCCGAACTTTGTGTTGAGCGGGGTGAGCGATTCGTCGCCGTGCGCGAGCTCGGCGAATCGTTTGGCACCTTGCAGGAGCTCATTGAGGCGGGGCCAGACGCCCTCCAGCGCATTCGCGCAGCTCTCGACCTCCTCCCCGAGTCAGCGGGCATCCCCCTCGATGACGCGACGTACGCTCCCGCAGTGCTTAACCCGCCGGTGGTCCTCGCAGTTGGGCTCAACTACGACGAGCACGCAAGCGAACTCGCGCTCGACAACGATTCGGGCCCCGTGCTCTTCACGCTCTTCCCGAATTCGCTCAACGCCCATAACGGGACTGTCGAACTGCCGACCCGTCTGAGCGAAGAGGTCGACTACGAGGGCGAGCTCGGCGTCATTATCGGACGGCCAGCAAAGAACGTTACGCCTGAGGAGGCGCTCGACTACGTCTTCGGCTACACGGCGATCAACGACATCACTGCGCGAAATATCCAGTTCTCGGAGCCGCAGTGGTCACGCTGCAAGTCGTTCGACGGCTTCACTCCCATCGGCCCGGTCGTTGTGACCGCCGACGAGATTCCCGACCCTCAGGCCCTCCACATCGCCACCGATGTGGACGGGCTGCGGGTGCAGGACTCGACGACCGAGTTCATGATTCGCACGGTCGCCGAGCTCATCTCCTCGATCTCTCAGTCCCTCACGATCCTCCCCGGAACTGTGATCTCGACCGGCTCCCCCGGCGGCGCGGGTCGCTCACGCAAGCCACCGCTGTACCTCGTCGAGGGCACCGAGGTGACTGTCACGATCGAAAAGATCGGTGCCGTAACAACGCACTGCGTGCAGATTTAGTCACGGGCCCGCTGCGCAGCGTATTCCGCCACGCAGCCTCACCCGAATACACAGAAGCCCGGCACCTCGGTGCCGGGCTTATGTGTATTCACGTGTTACGCGTCGGTGGTGTCGTCCTCTGCGGTCGCACTCGGCTTCTCAATCTTGATGACCGGGATCACGTCGGTCACCGGAGCCAGGCCCGCGAGCTTTGACGGCTGCAGAATGTCGTCAAGCTGCGCCTGGTCGAGGAGGCCCCGTGAGATCACGAGCTCGGAGACCTTCGCGTTGGTCGCGAGCGCCTCCTTCGCGAGCTTTGACGCCTCTGCGTAGCCGATGACCGGAGCGAGCGCCGTGATGACCGTAACCGAGCGGGCCACCATGTCTTCGAGGCGATCCTCGTTCGCAGTAATACCGTCGACGCAGTTGACACGCAACGTCTGGCACGCACGCTCCAGCCACAGGATTGACTGGAACAACGAGTGGGCGATGATGGGCTCAAAAGCGTTGAGCTGGAGCTGACCGGCTTCAACTGCCATCGACACGGTAACGTCCGAGCCTGCGACCGCGTACGCGACCTGCGACACGGCCTCAGGGATCACCGGGTTCACCTTGCCCGGCATGATCGACGAACCTGCTTGGCGTGCCGGGAGATTGATCTCACCGAAGCCGGCCTGCGGGCCTGACGAGAGCAGGCGAAGGTCGTTCGAGATCTTCGAGAGCTTCATCGCCGAGCGCTTCAGCGCGCCCGAGAAGGTGATGAATACGCCAGTATCGCTCGTCGACTCGACGAGATCGCCAGCGGTAACGAGGTTGAGATCAGTGATCTCGCGCAGATGCCGGATGACCGACTCTTTGTAGCCGCTCGGTGCATTGATCCCGGTGCCGATCGCCGTTGCACCCATGTTGACCTCGCCGAGGAGCTTCACAGCGTCCTGCAAGCGCTCGATGTCCTCACGAAGGGTCACGGCAAACGCGTTGAACTCCTGGCCAAGGGTCATCGGCACGGCGTCCTGCAGCTGAGTTCGCCCCACCTTGATGATGTGCGAGAACTCGCGGCCCTTCGCAGCGAAGGAGTCCGACAGCAGCGCGATTTCCTCGAGCAGCGAGGTGAGCGAGAACGCGAGCGCAACCTTGATTGCGGTCGGGTACGTGTCGTTGGTCGACTGGCTGTGGTTCGTGTGATCGTTCGGGTTGATGAAGGCGTAGTCGCCCTTCTCGTGCCCTGCGAGCTCGAGCGCGCGGTTCGTGATGACCTCGTTCGCGTTCATGTTGCTCGAGGTACCAGCGCCGCCCTGAACGACGCCAACGACAAACTGGTCATGCAGCATGCCCGTCTTGATCTCTTCACACGCACGGTCGATGAGCGTTGCGCGCTGCTCATCGAGCGCACCAATCTCGAGGTTTGCACGTGCCGCAGCCTGCTTCACGCACGCGAATGCGCGGATGAAGTCGGGGTACACCGAGATCGGCCGGCGGGCAATCGGGAAGTTCTCATGGGCACGCGCAGTGTGCACGCCCCAGTAAGCCGATGCGGGTATTTCGACGCTGCCAAGCGAATCCGTTTCGGTACGGGTTTGGGCAGACATGAAGTCACTCACGAGTATCTCGCTCCAGTGGTTGAGGGGTTCCGCGGGTAAGCCCGCACATCGCCTCCTAGCCTACCCTCCGTGGGGCCTCGGGTCCTCGTCCTCCGGTGGAATACTCGGCTTTGGCAGCGGAATAATTCCCGTCGTCGCAGGTGCCTCCTGCGGTGCCGAATCCCAGTTCGCTTCGAGCGGGTCGGGGACCTCGGGTTCCCGACGCAGCACGTCGAGGGGCGCGGTGAGCGTTTCCACCTGCTGCGTGCGACTATCTGTCGGATTCGGACGGCCCACGTGCGTGACTTGGAAGCCACGATCCCACTTGATACGCAGCTTCCGGTCAGACATCAGCCAAGTCATTCCAACGGCGAACGCGATGAGGGCTGCGACACCGGAAATCACAAAGGTCGCTCGTGCGCCAAGCGCATCCGCGGCAGCGCCAACAAGCGGCGCTCCAATCGGCGTGCCGCCCATCAGAATCGCCATATATAGCGCCAGAACACGCCCCCGCACCGCCGGGTCAGACGTCGTTTGTACGAACCCATTCGCCGTTGTCAGCATCGTCGAGGTCGCTAAACCAAAGAAAACGAGCGTCGAGGCGAAGAGCCAGTACGTCGGCATGACCGCGCCGAGCAAACTCACGAACCCGAGACCACCAACCGAGATGATGACGACTCGCATACGCGCGGCGGGCCGACGAGCGGCAAGCAGCGCTCCCGTGAGCGAACCAATCGCGAGAATCGACGACAGCAACCCGTAGTCCGCAGCCCCTCTCCCGAACTCCACGGCCATTGTCGAAGACATCACCGGGAAATTCATGCTGAAGGCGCCGACCAAGAACACCATGATGAATATCACGAGGATGTCTCGCCGCTGCATCACATAACGGAACCCAGCGGAGAGCTGCCTGAGCTGGGATTCTCGCTTGTCTCCCGGCGCAGCGGGCACATGAGTCGTCGTAATCATCGAGAGCGCGCCAAGCATGGCGAGGAACGAGGCCGCGTTGATGATGAACACCCACCCCGAGCCTATCGCAGCGATAAGCACGCCCGCGACAGCCGGGCCAACCAGGCGAGCCGAGTTGAACGACGCAGAGTTCAAGGCGACAGCGTTTGAGAGCTGGTTGTTGCTCACGAGGTCGGAAACGAATGCCTGG
>JAGNOB010000206.1 GCA_017990305.1 Leucobacter sp. | reverse complement strand
ACCCACCTCGAAGAGAAACTCGCCGAGTGGGAAGTCACGAAGTCCGTTGTCGATCGTTTTGCCCAAGGAGCCTCATCGTGAATGTCATCATTGCCTACCTTGAAACCATGTTCGGTGCGTATCCGGCAACACCACGGATGCTCGAGGCCCGGGCTGAGCTCCAGGCCATGATGGAGGACGCATACGCGGATGCCGTCGCCGCCGGGCTCTCGGAGAACGAGGCTGTCGGCAAGGTCATCACCGAGTTCGGCAACCTCGACGAACTCGCACCAGTGCTGGGCATCACCCGCGAGATCCACCCAGCGCTGCCCGCCCAGCAAGGGTCGTCAGCTCCCTTCGACGCCGCCACCGCGGGAACGCAGACCTACGCGCGGCCCGAGGGCGGAGCCACTCTCCCAGCAGGGGCCCCCACCGAACCCGCGCACCCTCCCATCACGATGGAAGAGGCAACCGGATACGCGGCGGCGCGGCAGCATATTCGCTACCGTGTGGCCCTCGCGGTCGCACTGTTCGTCGTGTCCCCCTCGCTCATCATCGCGCTACCGGTGCTCTCAGCGCAGCGCACGCTTCCGATCTCTCAGGGCGCAGCCTCGCTCATCGGTATCTTTGCGCTCTTCGCGTGCGTCGCCGCCGGAGTGTTGACGCTCGTGCGGACGAGCGCTTCGCTGTCTGCGTTTGCGCGAGTTACTGAGGGGCGGTTTACCCCGGATCCCGCAGTCTCCGTTTGGGCGACCGAGTTCGCTCGCCCATACGAGAGCGCTCGCCTTCGCGGGCTCCAATTCGGGGTGCTGCTGTTCATCCTGTCACCGACGCCACTTATCGCGCTCTCGCTGGGGCTCGCGGAGTCCCCCGCGCAGGCCACCTGGGTAAGTCTCGGCGTCGTCATGCTGCTCTTCATTGTCGCCGCGGGCATCCTGTGTATTCTGCCCTCAAGCTCAGCAAAGCAAACGGCCGAGGCGCTCACTGGCATCGCGGCCGATCGAAACTCCGGTGACGAGGAGCCGAGCATCATCGGCGTTATCGCCGCGTTCTATTGGCCCCTGCTCGTACTCATCTATCTCGCGTGGAGCTTCATCGGCGACGCTTGGGGCCACTCGTGGATCGTCTGGCCGATCGGTGCGTTGCTGTTCGGCGTGATCTCAGCAGGAGGCGGGGCGCTCGAGTCGTACCGCGCTTCCAAGCGATAGCCGCACGAACACAGCCTTGCCTCGGGCTCACGGAGCCAAGGCAAGGCTGTGAGGCACCGCACTAGGCGAGCAGAGCCTCGTCGAGGGCTGCGGTGTCTCGCCCGGCTGTCTGATCGATCCAGCTCACCCCCGGGTACCGCTTAAACTAGCTCACCTGTCTGCGGGCGTAGCGTCTCGTGAGCGCCTGCGTCTCCGCGATAGCTTCGGCCTCGGTTGACTCGCCCCGCAGCTGGGCCAGTGCCTGCGCGTAGCCGATCGCGCGGCTCGCGGTCTTGCCACGCTCGAGGCCCTGCGGGATCAGGCCGCGAACCTCGTCGAGCATCCCGTCCGCCCACATCCGGTCGACCCGCCGGTCGAGACGCTCGGTGAGTACCCCACGCTCGCAGGCGACGCCGATGATGCGCGTCGCCGTGTGCGCCTCCCCCGCGCTCCAGTACTCGGGCTCGCTCGGGAGGGTCACGCGAGCGTCGCCCCCGAGCAGCGCAACTTCGAGCGCACGCACAACGCGCCGCGGGTTGCGGCGATCGACGGCGTCGGCCACCTCTGGGGCAAGGTCGTGCAGACGCGCGACGAGGGGCGCAACGCCATGTGCTTCGAGGTCAGCTTCGAGCGCAGCGCGAACCGTGTTGTCTCGCGGCGGGAACTGGAAGTCAAAGATGACGCTCGAGACGTAGAGACCCGAACCGCCGACCAGAATCGCGTCGGCCCCACTCGCAAGGATCTGCGCGATTCGCTCACGGGCGGCCGGCTGGTATGCCGCAACAGTGGCTTCCTCGTGCGGCGCAAAGGCGTCGAACAGGTGGTGGCGGATGCCGCGGCGCGCTGCAACGGGAAGCTTCGCGGTGCCGATGTTCAACCCCGAGTAGAGCTGCATGGCATCGGCGTTCACGATCTCGGGCGCGACGCCCGTCTGCGCGGCACGACGTTCTGCAAGGTCTAGCGAGAGCTCAGACTTTCCTGTGCCGGTAGCCCCGACAATCGCCCAGAGCGTCGCCACTACTCGCCAATGCGCAGCGTCGGCAACCCAAGGTTGACCGCACGGCCCGCGCCGGCGGCGCTACCGGGCGCGGGCACACCGCAGCTCTCAGCCTGCCGACGATCCCACGCGTCTCCCGCACGGGTGCGGCGCACCGCGTACGCGGACGTGTCGTCAGCGACGACGAAGAAGGGAGCCGCAGCGGTAATGATTGCAGTGACCATGTCGCCCGGCCGTGGAGTCTCCGACCCCTCAGGCACCGCGAAGTGCACGAGCCGATTGTCTGGAGCACGGCCGCTGAGCCGGTGCGTTGCGCCGTCTTTGCGGCCCTCGCTCGCGGCGACGAGAACCTCGACCGTATTCCCGATGAGCGCCTCGTTCTCGGAAAGCGATACCCGCTCTTGGAGCGCAGCGAGGCGTTCGAAGCGCTCCTGCACGATCTCCTTGGGGATCTGGTCTGGCATCGTCGCGGCAGGGGTGCCGGGGCGAATCGAGTATTGGAACGTGAAAGCGCTGGAAAACCGGGACTCCTCGACAACACGCATCGTGTCGGCAAAGTCTTCCTCTGTCTCACCGGGGAAACCGACGATGATGTCCGTGGTGATCGCGGCGCCGGGAATCCGCGCGCGAACGTCCTCGAGGATCCCGAGGAACTTCTTGGAACGGTACGAGCGTCGCATCGCCTTGAGGATCGTGTCTGAGCCCGATTGGAGCGGCATGTGCAGCGAGGGCATCACGTTCGGAGTCTCGGCCATCGCGGCAATAACGTCGTCAGTGAACGCCGCGGGGTGCGGGCTCGTAAAGCGGACACGCTCAAGCCCTTCGATCTGCCCCATTGCACGCAGCAGCTTGCCGAACGCGTGCCGGTCCCCGAACTCAACGCCGTAGGTGTTGACGTTTTGTCCAAGCAGCGTCACCTCGATCGCACCGTCGTCGACAAGGGCCTGCACCTCGGCGAGAATATCGCCGGGCCGCCGATCCTTCTCTTTGCCCCGGAGGGATGGCACGATGCAGAACGTGCAAGTGTTGTTGCAGCCCACCGAGATCGACACCCAACCACTCGACGCGGAGTCTCGTTTCGTTGGAAGCGTCGAGGGGAACACCTCGAGCGATTCGAGAATCTCTACCTGCGCCTCAGCGTTGTGCCGCGCGCGTTCGAGCAGTGTCGGGAGCGAACCCATATTGTGGGTTCCGAAGACGACATCCACCCAGGGAGCCTTCTCAACGATGTCACCCTGGTCTTTCTGCGCGAGGCACCCGCCGACCGCAATCTGCATTCCCTCGCGTTCACGCTTCACCTGCGCGAGCATCCCGAGGTTGCCGTAGAGCTTGTTCGCTGCATTCTCACGAACCGCACACGTGTTGATGACGTACACGTCTGCATCGTCGGCGCTGTCCGCTGGCACGTAGCCCGCGGCCTCAAGCGATCCTGACATCCGCTCGGAGTCGTGCACGTTCATCTGACAGCCGAGCGTGCGCACCGTATAGCTGCGGGGTGTCCCGTCCGGGCGGATCGCTGCTGGCGACGACTCGATCTTCACTGCTTCGACGGTAGACATGGCTCCAATTCTACCCGGGGCAATCTGCCGTCAAGTACGCCTGCGGCCTAGCGGAAGCGGACGGTGCCACGCCCGCCGCCACCCGGGCTAGCGCCGTCAAGCGCTTCACGAGCAGCCCTGGTGGCCCGCTCACCCGACCAGCCTCGTCTGGCGAGAAAGCCGAGCAAGCGACGTTCAGCGGTCTGTCGATCGAGGCCAGCCATTCGCCTGGCCCGGTCGATTGCGGTTTGCTTGAGCAACTCGAACTCCGCCTCGTCATCGAGCCCGTCAAGCGCAGCCTCGATCGCGGAATCAGGAAGATGGCGTTCGCGGAGCTTCTGCCTAATTCTCGCCTTGCTCTCACCCTTAGAGTCTCGGAGCTTCGCCGCAACGGAGCAGGCAAGGTCGGTGTCATCGAGATAGAGCGACTCCTCGCACTTCGCGACGGCCTCCTCGGCATCGAATTCGGGGTGTCCAGCCGCAACGAGCGCACGCTGGAGCTCGCCGCTCGACTGCGCACGCCGCGCGAGGAGTTTCACCGCGGTCTCGTAGGCGGTTGGCCCGTCATCGAGCATCTCGTCATCGTGCATCTCGTCAGCGTGCATCTCGTCAGCGGGGTCGCCCCCGTGGTGCACGCGGCCCAGTTCTGGATCACGCTCACGAGACGCGTCGGACGCATCTGCGTCGGGTCGATCACGGACAGGCACCTCGGCTGTTGTGCTCCGCAACACAGGGCGCCCGAATTGCGCCTCAATGAGTCTCGGCCAACTGGCAGGTGCAGCAGGCTCTGGCTCTACGAGATCGACTCCCGCAGCGCCGTCAGCATCAGAGGGGTCAGATGGATCGGCGATGGGTGCCGGAGCCCACGCAGCGGTGGGCTCCGACTCAGTCGCGGGCGGCGCCGCCCATTCCTGTTGCGGCTCGGGCCTGCGCAGCTTGCTCCGGAACTCGATGACCTCGGCGAGGTCACCTGTCTCCTCCCGCTGCGGCTTTGGCCG
>JAGNOB010000205.1 GCA_017990305.1 Leucobacter sp. | reverse complement strand
ACCGCGCTCGGCTTCATCATTACCTACCCAGAGCTGTTGTACCTTGCAAAGCAGTTCAGCAGCAACGTGGAGTTTGGCCGGCCGCTCCTGCAGTCCGCCTTCGTCATCGGCGGCATCTACATCGTGCTGTGCTTCATCCTCTCGGGCATCGCGCAGCTCGTTGAACGGCGGCTCCGCAGCAGCCCGCGCGGACAGGGCGGTGCCACAACAGACACCGGCACCGTTCCCGTGCAGCCTGACGATCCACGCATGCACGAGGGCGGCACCGTCACCGAAGTGCTGTCAGTGCAACACAAACGCTAGTGACGTAGGGCCCCGCAGTCGCGGGGCCCTACTGCGCTGTGGCGCACAGCGCGCCGCCTCACACCGTATGCTCTGATGCTGTGCTCACTAAGCGTTTCCCGAGCTCGCAGAAAGGTCACCCTGCATGATCGAGTTCGCCCTCCCGCTCGCCGTGCCCTTCGGCCTCGCCCCAGAGGGCCTCGACTGGGGTGGAGTGCTGCTGCTCGTGCTCGCGGCCTTCGCTGCGGGCTGGGTCGACGCTGTTGTCGGCGGCGGCGGGTTGCTGCAGTTGCCTGCCCTGCTCCTCGTGCCGGGCATCACGCCGGTGCAGGCGCTCGCGACGAACAAGCTCGCATCGGTCTTTGGCACCGCGACGAGCAGCGTGAGTTACTACAGGAGCGTGCGGCCGAGCCTCCGCACCGCGCTGCCCATGGCGGGTATCGCGATGCTCGCGGCGATCGGGGGCGCCTCGCTCGCGGCATTCCTCCCCGCGGAGGTCTTCAAACCGATCATCATGGTCGCGCTTATCGCTGTCGCGCTCATCACGATCTTCAAGCCCGCGCTCGGGGCCGTCACGAAGCTCAAATATTCGGGCGCGAAGCACGTTGTGTTCGCGGGCTTCGCGGGAGCGGGGATCGGGTTCTACGACGGCCTGCTCGGGCCGGGCACGGGCACCTTTCTTGTGATTGCCCTCGTTGGCCTCCTCGGCTACGACTTCCTGATGGCGAGCGCCCAGGCGAAGATCGTGAACTTCGCGACGAACCTCGGCGCCCTCATCCTCTTCATCCCGCTCGGTGCAGTGCTGTGGCCGCTCGGTCTACTCATGGGGGCGGCGAATGTCGCGGGCAGCCTACTGGGCTCTCGCATGGCGATCGCCCGCGGCGCGAAGTTCGTGCGGGTCTTCTTCCTGATCATCGTGGGCGCGCTCGTCGTGAAGCTCGGCTTCGACGTGTGGGGCGACTTCGCGGCCTAGCCCTGCCGGGCTACTGCCCGGCTACCGCCTCGTCGCATCTTGCACCTCGCCGATGAGTTCCTCAACGATGTCCTCGAGGAACACGATGCCTGTCGCCGCGCCGTTGGCGCCGGTGACCCGGGCGAGGTGACTGCCGTCCGAGCGCATCTGCGCGAGGGCATCCTCGAGGTCGGTCGAGGCCGTCACGTCAGCGAGCGTGCGCAACCTGGCCGCTGGAATCGGCTCGTCGCGCTGCTCGGCTGAGCTGAGGTCGAGCACGTCCTTGAGATGCACGTAGCGTGCGGGGGCGCCGGCGGGCTCGGCGAGCACGAACCGGGAGAAGCCGTGGGCGGCGACGGCACGCTGCACGTCCCTCGGCGTTGCAGCTGCTGGCAGCACGACGAGTTCGCTGAACGGCAGCTCGACATCGGCAGCCGTCTTCTCTGTGAACTCGAAGGCCGCTGACACCGTGCCAGACGCATCGACGAGTGTGCCCTCGATCGTCGACTGCTCGACGATGTTCGCGACCTCGTCGAGTGTGAACGCGCTCGTCGCCTCGTCTTTAGGCTCCACACGGAAGAGCCGGAGGATGCCGTTCGCGACCCAGTTCAGCGCCCTGATGAGCGGGCTCACGATCTTCGAGACGAACACGAGCGGGGGAGCGAGGAGCAGCGCCGCGCGGTCGGGCACGGAGAACGCCATGTTCTTGGGGATCATCTCACCGAACACGACGTGCAGGAAGGTGACGAGGGCGAGCGCAACACCGAAGGCAACGCCCGTGACCATCGCAGGGGTGAGGCCGGTCCAGGCGAGCGGCACCTCAAGCAGGTGCTTGATCGCCGGCTCGGAGACGTTCAAGATGAGCAGCGAACAGACGGTGATGCCAAGCTGGCTCGTTGCGAGCATGAGGGTGGCGTGTTCCATCGCCCACAGCGTTGTCTTCGCGGCGCGGCTTCCCGCCGCGGCTCGCGGTTCGATCTGCGATCGGCGGGCGGAGATCACCGCGAACTCTGCGCCAACGAAGAACGCGTTTACCGCGAGAAGCACAAACAGCCAGACCAGGCCGGGCACGTATTCGCTCATCGGGTCGCCTCCGCGCGGTCGGTGCTCGTCGTTGTGTGTTCTGGCGTGCGTGCGGTGCCGTGCGGGGTGAACCGCAGGAGTGTGAGGCGAGCGCCGGTCATGGCTTCGACGCGCAGTGTCCCTGCTTCGACCTCCACCTCTTCGCCGACGTCGGGGATGCGTTCGAGCATCGTGAGGAAAAAGCCCGCAGCGGTTTCGTACTCGTCGCCTTCGGGGATGCGGATCTTCGCCCGCGACCACAGTTCGTCGGGCCGTAGCGCTGGGTTGAAGAGCACTGAATTGCCCTCGGCGACGATGTCGCCCGTGAGCGCTGCTGGGTCGTCGTGTTCGTCGAGGAGTTCGCCGAGGAGTTCCTCGATGAGGTCTTCGAGCGTGACAATGCCCGCGGTGCCGCCGTGCTCGTCGACGACGACGGCGATCTGGTAGCCGCGGCCGCGGAGCATTCCGAGCAGGGTGTCGGCGCCAGCAGATTCAGGCACCCGAAGTAGCTCAGACGTGATTGCCGTGATCGGTGTCTCTGCGCGGCGTTCGTCGGCGACAGCGTAGGCGGCCTTGACGTGTGCGATGCCGACAACGTCGTCAATGTCTTCGCCGTAGACCGGGAAGCGTGAGTGGCCCGTCTCGATTGAGGCGGTGATCACGTCGCCTGCGCTCGCCGTATTGGGGAGGGCCGCCACGCGAACGCGCGGCGTCAGCACCTCGTCGGCGGTGCGCGAGGAGAACGCGAGCGTGCGGTTGAGCATGTCTGCGTCGTTTTCGTCGAGCAGGCCCTCTGTCGCTGATCGGCGGATGAGGTATCCGAGCTCCTCTGCGCTGCGGGCGGCCGACAGCTCTTCCTTGGGCTCGACGCCGAAGGAGCGGATCACCCGGTTCGCCGTCCCGTTGAAGAACACGATGACAGGTTTGAGGAGGAAGGTGAACGCGAGCTGGAAGGGCACGACAATCTTGGCCGTCGCGAGGGGAACGGCGAGCGCGAAGTTCTTTGGCACGAGCTCGCCAACGATCATCGAGAACAGCGTGGCCAAGACGATCGCGACAACCGTGCCGACACCGGAGATGAGCCCCTCGGGCACGCCGAGATCGCCGAGGGGCGCTCGGAGGAGCGAGCTGATTGCCGGCTCGAACGTGAAGCCTGCGAGCAGGGTTGTGAGTGTGATGCCGAGCTGCGCGCTCGAGAGGTGGGTCGAGGTGACCCGCAGCGCCGAGATCGTTGGGCGGAGGCCCTTCTCGCCCTGTGCCTGGCGACGCTCAAGGTCGCTGCGGTTGAGGTTGACGAGGGCGAACTCCGAGGCGACAAACAGGCCGGTGCCTACGGTAAGGAGCACGCCGATGACGATGCCCCAGAAGTCGGTGATCAATGCTCACCCCGCAGTCGAGCCGCGCGTCGCGGCTGGGTCGGGGTGAGCCAGGGTCTATGACAATCATCCATACATCGATCATAGAAAACCTGGAGGGGCCGAAAACTGTGACTTCGCCTCGAACCTAGCGTCGACACAGCTGCGACGTCGTGCGCACCGGGTCCGCGGAAGTGTGGAGCCCGAGTCGCGAGCCGGCGAGGCTGCCGCCTACACGGGGATGCGGATCGCGCCGGCGCCCGTGTCGCCGAGCTCGTCGTCGGGGTTGAGGAGCGAGCAGGCCTTCATCGACAGGCAGCCGCAGCCGATGCAGCCGGTGAGTTCCTTCTCGAGCTGTTCGATGCCGCGCCTGCGGCGTTCGAGCACTTTCTTCCACTCGCGCGAGGCCCGCTGCCAGTCTTCGTGGGTCGGCGGGCTCGATAGCGGCACGTTCTCGAACGCATCCTTCACGTCTTCGAGCGGGATGCCGAGGCGCTTTGCGACCGAGATGAGCGCGACGCGGCGCAGCATGTAGCGCGGGAAGCGGCGTTGGTTGCCGGCGGTGCGCTGCGACGCGATGAGCTCGAGGCGCTCGTAGTAGTGCAGCGCTGAGACGGGCACTCCCGTGCGGCGGCTCATCTCGCCGATGCTCAGGAGTTCCTCTGGACTGTGAAGCTGCTCCATGTTTCGCCTCCAACTCGCGGTGGGCTTGACCTCAACCTAACTTGAGGTTTTAGCATAGCTGATGTGCCTCCGAGTTGGAGGCCCACCTGGACTAGGGGGAAAGCCGTGACGTATGTCATTGCGCTGCCGTGCGTAGATCTGAAAGACCGAGCGTGTGTCGACGAGTGCCCCGTCGACTGCATTTACGAGGGGGATCGGATGCTCTACATCCACCCCGACGAGTGCGTCGACTGCGGTGCATGCGAACCCGTATGCCCCGTCGAGGCCATCTACTACGAAGACGATCTGCCAGGCGAATGGCAGGACTACTACGGCGCGAACGTCGAGTTCTTTGACACCGTCGGATCCCCAGGCGGCGCCGCCCGCACCGGCCCCATCC
>JAGNOB010000204.1 GCA_017990305.1 Leucobacter sp. | reverse complement strand
AAGTATTCGGTGAGCTTCGATAGTCGTGGTGGGTCCGCGGTTGCGGGTGTGACGGTTGAGCACGGTGAGGCGGTTGCGAAGCCGACACTTGATCCGGTGAGGGAAGGCTACGAGTTCACTGGCTGGTTCGTCGATGCTGAGCTCACGGATGCCTATGACTTCGCGGAGCCCGTGGTCGGGGATCTGGTGCTGCATGCCAAGTGGGAGGCAGAGACGAAGCCGCCGGTCGGGCCGACAGAGCCTCAACCACCGACCGAGCCCGGCGACGAGGGTGAAACCCCGGGCGGAGGGTGTCCTCCTGGCAGCGGCCAGAAGCCCGGTGGCGTGATTCTTCCCGGTGAAGGGCCCAAACCGGGTGGCTCGAACGCGTCGGCCGGAGGATGCACCGGCGCAGGCATCGCGGATTCAGGCGCAGCGAGCCCACTGGCGACGGTGGCGGGTGGTCTCCTGGCGTTGTTGGCCGGTGCGGCGCTCGTGCTCGCACGACGCCGGGATATTGCATAGACGTTGCGCGGCAGCTAGTTGAGTACGATGATCCCGAGGTTCAGGCTCGACGCGAACACGAGCCACATCAGGTAGACGACCATAATGATGGAAGCGGTGCGTGACCAGCGCGCAGCAAAGAACGCGAGCGCGATGACCGAGACAATAAGCGCAACCATGATCGCCATCGCGAAGGTCCACGCCATCTCGCCGAGGGCGGGATAACCCGCAAAGAACATCGGTGTCCAGGCGGCATTGAGCGCGAGCTGGACAGCGTAGATTGTGAGCACTCCGCGGGCTCGGTTCGGCTCACCAGGACGATAGCCCGAGCGCCATACAAGGAACCCAGCGATGGCGATGAGTACGTAGAGCGCACTCCAGACAGGTCCGAACACAGCGTTGGGCGGATCCCACGGCACCTTTACAACGGATGCGTACCAGCCCTCAACGTGCGATGTGGTCGCGATGGCTCCAGCGCCCGCGATCGCGGCAACCAGCAAAAGCAGGGCAGCGGCAACCGCGAACTGCCTGCCCTTCGGCGGAGATATGCGGCTCATGTCTTGCTCCGTTTCCTCACTCGCTCACTTGTCCGGTGCCCGTGTAGGCGGCGACTGTGCCGTATGCGATCGCGCATATGACACCGACGATCCAGTTGTTCGCAAACAATCCCATAGGAATAACACCAATGAGAGCAACGAAGAAGCCAAGCAATAAGTTGGACTTTCGTCTACGGGCCCTAACTAACACCGTAGCTTGACGGCCCCAACAATGGGCACTATTCACAGCGGACAGCCGGAAAACGAATTGCTGCACAGACAACGGCGGGCGCGAAAGGAACCTGAGGTTCCCTCCGCGCCCGCCGTGTGACGTGGGGTTAAGCCTTGCGCGCTCCCTGCACCCAGGTCTCAACATCGTCCGCGGTGCGCGGGATGTTCGCCGACAGGTTCACGCAGCCGTCCTCGGTTACGACAATATCGTCCTCGATGCGAACTCCGATGCCGCGGAACTCCGCGGGAACCGTGAGATCATCCGGCTGGAAGTACAGGCCGGGCTCAATCGTGAAGACCATGCCGGGCTCAAGCACACCATCCAGATACATGTCGCGTCGCGCCTGTGCGCAGTCGTGCACGTCGAGGCCGAGGTGGTGGCTCGTGCCGTGCACCATGTAGCGGCGGTGGTACGGCGTACCGTCGGCTTCGGGGAGGAAACCCCACTCGCGCGTTGCACGCTCAATGACCGCCATCGCTGCGTCGTGCACGTCACCGAACCGGATGCCGGGCTTCACGATTGCGCGTGCCGCATCAGCTGCCTCAAGTACAGTTTCGTAGACCTTGCGCTGCGTCTCAGAGAACGTTCCCGAGATCGGGATCGTGCGCGTGATGTCAGCGGTGTACAGGCTGTCGAGCTCAACACCAGCGTCGAGGAGGAGCAGGTCGCCCTCCCGAACCGGGCCATCGTTGCGGATCCAGTGCAGCGTGCAGGCGTGCTCGCCAGCGGCCGCGATGGTCTCATAGCCGACCTCGTTGCCATCGAGGCGTGCACGGTGGTTGAAGACGCCCTCAACCACGCGCTCGCCGCGGGGATGCGCGCTTGCGTCTCCCAATGCCGCGAGTACCTCGTTGAAGCCGCGCTGGGTCGCATCGACTGCGTCCTGCATCTCGGCAAGTTCGTACGAGTCCTTCACGAGACGCAGCTCGGAAGCGGCGCGTGCGAGGTCGGCATCGTCAAGCGTGACGTCACCGTCCGCCGACTCGAACTCTGCGAGATCCTTCGTCGGGGTACCGAGGAGCGCCGCAACCTGCTCGAGTGATGGGCGCGGCCCGATCCAGAATTCGCCGATCTCGGGGTTCGCGAAGAACTCATCGGAGTCGCGGCCGGCACGCTCGCGGAAGTACAGTGTGGTCTCGCCCGAAGCCTCGATCACGAGGATCGCGCCGGGCTCCGACTCCGACCCCCAACCAGTGAGGTGAGCGAACGCGCTGTGGGGGCGGTACGGGTAGAACGTGTCGTTCGAGCGCTGCTTGAGCGCGCCAGCCGCGATCACCAGGCGCTTGCCCGCAAACTGTGCGGCGAGTGCTGCTCGGCGATCCGCCGCGAACTTCGCGACAGGCAGCTCAGCGGGGAGCTCATCGACCCGGTCAGCCCAGCTCGTTGAGATGTACTTCAGAAAGGTGTCCGATTGCGGAGTGGTGCTCCGGTTCGAGTTGTCGATCTCCGCTTCGTGGGTGGCATTCGCATGTTCCGTCATTGCTCTATCCTCCCATTTCTCGCTGAGGATTTGGGACACTCTCCAGCCCACAGGCGTACCGTTGGCTATCCGGGTGCGCGGTGCTCGCCCGGGCAACCGAACAGGAGCTCAGACATGGCACAGTACGACGTTCAGAACCGATCCGCGATCGTCACGGGAGCGGGGTCAGGGATCGGCCGTGCGGTCGCGCTGCTGCTCGCACGAAACGGGGCAAGCGTCATCGTGCAGGACCTCAACGGGGACGCGGCGGCAGCCGTGGTGCGTGAGATTGTGGACGCAGGTGGCACAGCTGTGGCGGTCGTCGGGGATGCGAGCGCGACCGCTGTCATCGACGAGACCATCCGCGAAGCGGCAGCGCTCGGCCCCGTGCGGATCGCGGTGAATAATGCCGGAATCGGCGGCGCGGTCGGAGCGACCGCAACGTATAGCGACGACGATTGGCAGCGGGTCATCGACCTCAACCTCACGGCGGTATTCCGCGGCGTGCGGGCCCAATCCGCGCAGATGCTCGAACACGGTGGCGGCGCAATCGTGAACGTCGCTTCGATTCTCGGAAGCGTCGGGAGTGCGGGATCTCCCGCCTACGTCGCAAGCAAGCATGCCGTCGTCGGTCTCACGAAGACAGCCGCCCTGGAAAGCGCTGCGCACGGGGTGCGGATCAACGCCGTTGGGCCGGGCTATATTGACACCGCGTTGCTCGAAAACGCTTCTCCCACGACACGGGACGCCCTCATTGCCAAACACCCGATGGGGCGCCTCGGTACCGCAGAAGAGGTCGCCGAACTCATCGCGTTCCTCGTGAGTGATGCGGCGTCGTTCATCACCGGCAGCTACCACCTCGTGGACGGCGGCTACACGGCACCCTGACGCGCCATAGACTGAGGGAATGACAGGGCGCCCGGGCTACGATCTTCACACTCACTCCGTGCACTCGGACGGCACAACGAGGCCGAGCGAGATCGCGACCGAGGCCGCTGAGCTTGGTCTTGCGGGATTCGCGCTCACTGACCACGACACCGTCGACGGCTGGGCAGAAGCCCGCGAGACAGCCCACAGCCACGGCATCGACTTCTTGCCGGGCATCGAACTCACAACGAAGCACAACTGGAAATCGCGCCACCTCCTCGGATACGGCATCGACCCGGGCGAGGGCGAACTCATGGCCGCGCTCGACAGAGTGCTCGAGTCGCGGTTTGGGAGAGCGCGTCACATGGTTGACCTGCTCGCCGTTGACTACGCGATCACGTGGGACCTCGTCGTCGGCGCTTCTGAGACGCTCGCCGTTGGCCGGCCGCACATCGCGGATGCTCTTGTCGCAGGCGGCTACTTTGTAGACCGTGGCGCAGCTTTCGCGGAGGTACTGCACCCGCGTTCCCCCTACTATGTGCCGACCTACGCGCTCGACACCATCGAGGCGATCAGGTTGGTCCGCCAAGCGGGAGGGGTCGCTGTGCTCGCGCATCCTGTCGCTGAACGCCAGAGCACCCCGACCCCGCCTGAAGCGGTGCGCGACTTTGCCGGTGCGGGCCTGAGCGGAATCGAACTCGAACACCCGGAGAACCGTGCAGACTGGTTGCCGCCGCTGCGCGAGGTTACCGCGGAGCTCGGGTTGCTCGTCACTGGTTCGAGCGACTATCACGGCGCAGGCAAACCAAACCGGCTGGGGCACTTCACAACGCCAGCGGCAACCGTCGAGCTGCTGCGCGCTGGGGTAGCGACGCCGCGCTAGGAAGGGCCTGTTGTGCCCTCCGCACAGAGCAGAGGCCGGTCAGCCACTTGGTTCCAGATTGGAAACCATGCGGCTGACCGGCCTCGGCTAGCGGCGGGTTGCATGCTCAGGGGCACCGGTAGGTGGGACACCTGAGCGCGGCGCGGTTAGGCCGCGGGGGATTCCGCAGCGGGAGACTCGGTACCGGCGTCACCCGTTGACGCAGCGTCGGTACTCGCGCCGCGGCCACGTCCGCCGCGACGCCGGCGGCGACGTG
>JAGNOB010000203.1 GCA_017990305.1 Leucobacter sp. | reverse complement strand
GAGTCGATCGCCGAGCGCTTCGTCGACGAGCTCGTTCGCCGCACCGAGCAGATCCGCCTCGGCGGGCCGTGGGATGAGCACGCCGAGACCGGCACGCTCATCTCGGCTGAGCACCGCGACAAGGTCACAGCCTACGTGGACGCCGGTATCGCGGAGGGCGCGCGCCTCCGCTGCGGCGGGAAGTGGGGCGAGGGCGACCTCGCATCAGGCTACTTCTACCTCCCAACCGTGCTTGACCAGGTCGAGCGCGGCATGTCCCTGGTACGCGACGAGGGCTTTGGCCCCGTCGTCACTGTCGAGACGTTCCGCAGCGAGGACGAGGCCGTCGAGATCGCGAACGACACGATCTACGGTCTCGCAGGGGCAGTCTGGACGCAGGACGCAGGGCGCGCCCAACGGATCGCACGCAAGCTGCGCCACGGCACCATCTGGATCAACGACTTCCACCCCTACCAGCCGCAAGCGGAGTGGGGCGGCTTCGGCCAGTCCGGGTTCGGGCGCGAGCTCGGCCCGACGGGGCTCGCCGAGTACCAGGAACAGAAGCATATCTACCAGAACCTCGCCCCAGCCGTGACCGGCTGGTTCAGCGAACGCTAACGCAAGAGGAGGAATCACCACTATGGAAACCACTCACACGTTTGATTACGTCGTTGTGGGCGGCGGCTCTGCCGGCGCCGTCGTCGCCGCGCGCCTCAGCGAAGACCCGTCCGTAACCGTCGGTCTGATTGAGGCCGGTGCCACGGACGTCGATGAGCAGGTCGTGCTGCAGTTGGATCGTTGGCCGGAGCTACTCGAATCCGGCTTCGATTGGGATTACACGATCGAGCCGCAGGAGAACGGTAACTCGTTCATGCGTCACTCACGCGCAAAAGTGCTCGGCGGCTGTTCGTCGCACAACTCGTGCATCGCGTTCTGGGCCCCTGCCGAGGATCTGGACGCGTGGGCCGCTGACTTCGGCGCGACCGGCTGGGAATCGGCGAAGACGCTGCCGCTGTACGCGAAGCTCGAAACGAATGAGGATGCTGGCACGCCTGGCGGCGAGCATCATGGCACTAGCGGCCCGGTCAACGTCATGAACGTGCCGCACACCGACGCCTGCGGGGTCGCGCTGCTTGACGCATGCGAACAGGCCGGGATCCCCCGCGCCCGGTTCAACTCCAGCGAGACGGTCGTCACCGGCGCGAACTTCTTCCAAATCAACTCGAAGGCTGACGGCACCCGATCATCGTCCTCCGTGTCATACCTCCACCCGATCATGGATCGCGAGAACCTCACGATACTGACCGGCGCTCAGGCCAAGGAGCTTGACTTCGACGCCGACGGTAACTGCACGGGTGTGCAGATTGTCGCGAACGCTTTCGGACGTGCGACCCGAATCGCTGCGCGCCGCGAGGTCATCGTCTCTGCTGGCGCAATTGGTTCGCCGCAGCTACTGATGCTCTCGGGGATCGGCCCAGCTGACCACCTGCGCGAGCACGGCATCGAGGTGCGCGTTGACGCGCCCGGCGTCGGATCGAATCTGCAGGATCACCCCGAGGGCGTCGTCCAGTGGCAGGCGAAACAGCAGATGCCGCGACAGTCAACTCAGTGGTGGGAGATCGGAATCTTCGACACGACCACCGACGGGCTAGATCGCCCCGACCTGATGATGCACTACGGCTCCGTGCCGTTCGACATGCACACGCTGCGCGCGGGGTACCCGACGTCGGACGAGATGATCTGCCTCACCCCGAACGTGACCCGGGCCCAGTCCCGTGGCACGGTGCGGCTGCGCTCGGGAGACTACCGGGACAAGCCCCGCGTCGACCCGCGCTACTTCACGGACCCTGAGGGACACGACATGCGTGTCATGATCGCGGGCATACGCCGGGCGCGCGAGATCATGGCGCAGCCAGCCATGAGTGAGTGGGCCGGTGAGGAACTCGCGCCCGGTATCGCGGCGCAGACCGACGAAGAGCTCGCGGCGTACGTCAGCAAGACGCACAACACGGTGTACCACCCGGTGGGCTCCGTGCGGATGGGGGCGGCGGATGACCCGCAGTCCCCGCTCGATCCGCAGCTGCGTGTGAAGGGCGTCAAGGGCTTGCGCGTCGTCGACGCCTCCGCGATGCCAGCTATCGTCACGGTCAACCCAAACCTGACCGTCATGATGATGGGCGAAAAGTGCGCCGAGATGATCGCGGCCGAGGCATAAGCGGGTTGTCGCTGACGAACGCGTGAGCGGGTGGGGCTGAGCACGGCCCCACCCGCTCACGCGTCTCCGCAGTACGGAGGTTGGGGTTATCCGCTCGCTTCGTCGGGTGCCAGTACACCGTCGCCGCGCAGACTGCTGACGCCCTGGCCGTCTGCGATGACTTCGAGGCCACCCGCAAGCCGTTCCTTGAGCTCG
Source organism: Leucobacter sp. (assembly GCA_017990305.1). Taxonomy (GTDB): domain Bacteria; phylum Actinomycetota; class Actinomycetes; order Actinomycetales; family Microbacteriaceae; genus Leucobacter. Next base: position 2,350 of record JAGNOB010000203.1, on the reverse strand, counting down.
GCGACGTGGCTGATGAGGGCGACCGTACGGCCTCCCTCGCGCAATCCATCGAGGGTAGCGAGCGCCTGGTCGAGGGCATCGGGGTCGAGCGATCCGAACCCCTCATCGATGAACAGCGTGTCGAGTTCGAGGCCCCCAGACTCCGCCGTGACGACATCTGCCAGGCCGAGGGCCAGTGCGAGCGAGGCGAGGAAGCTCTCGCCGCCTGACAGCGAGTCCGTTGTTCTCGAACGGCCCGTGTACTCGTCGATGACGGCGAGGCCGAGGCCCGACTGGCGCCCGCGTGCCCGCAGACTGTCGTCGTGCGCGAGCCGGTAGCGCCCGCCGACCATCGTCGAGAGCCTGCGGTTCGCTGCCTCAACGATCGCTTCGAGCCTCGCTGCGAGCACGAACACTTCAAGCCGCATCCGTTTCGTGTTCGGATCTTTGCCCTGGAGCGTGTCGGCGAGCCGCCTGAGCTGCAGCAGCGAGTCGCCGGCTGCTGCTGAGCCGGAGAGCTCTCGGTCCACTCGCTCGAGGGTGGATCGGTGCTCGCTCGCCATTCGCGCGGCCGCGGCGTGCAGCGTCAGCGCCGCTTCGGCATGCTCCGCGGTGAGCGCTGCCGCCTCCGCGAGTGGGTCGAGGTCGACCGGGTCACGGTCAATCCCCTGGAGGTCGGCAGCCGCGAGCTCGCCAGAGTTTCGTTGCGTTGCTTCGTCGAATGCGCGCACCCTCTCTCGGAGCTGCTCGCGCTGGCCAGAGTCGAGGTGGGCGATTGCGGCGGCCGTCGCCGCGGCGGCGAGGGCGCTGGCTGTGCTGCCGGAGTCGGCGAAGCCCTGTTCGATGAGTTCGTCCGTAAAGCTCCCCTCGGCAAGCAACAGGGTGCGTGCCGCGTTGGCGCGATCCTCACCGGCGCGGAGCACTCGATTGAGCGCAGCATGAAGCTGGTCGACTTGAGCGATGCGCTCGTCGACGCTCGCGCAGCCAGCTCGGGCCGTTTCAATGTCCGCTGCGAGCGCGAGCACTTGCGATTCAGCCGCCTGCAGCTGCGCGGTCAGCGATGCCGCCTTCGTCCCCAGGTCGTTGACGCGGCCACGGCGGGTCTCGGTCTCGGCCTCGAGTTCGGTCACACGGTGATCAAGGTCAGCGAGCGCGGTTGCGGCGGTGTTGGCGCGGTCCAGCGCCGTGGTGGCCGTGGCATGGGCCGTCTCTGCCGCGGCCTCGGTCATCCCGGCGGCGGCGCCGCGTGCGGTCGCGAGCCCCTCCTCGAGGGCGCGCTCGGCGTCACGGGCGGTGTCAAGGTGCTGCTGTGCCTCGCGCTGCTCACGCTCGGCCGCCTCGATGCTCTCCGGCGTAATCGGGTCGGAGTGTTCGGCAGGGGCTGGGTGCTGCAGCGAGCCGCACACCGTGCAGGGTTCGCCGTCTTGCAGCGCGTCAGCGAGCTCGCCTGCCATGCCTGCGATGCGCCTGGCGAGCAGGTCGCTCACCGCTGCCGTGCGCGCGGCCGCAGCCGCTGCGAGTTCGGCGGAGCGCGCCTGGGCCGTCTCCACGTCGGCAGCGAGCGAGGCCGCGAGTTTCGCTGCGTCCAGGCGCTCCGCGGCGAGCGTAACCTCGCCCCTGCGCTGTTCGACGAGTGCGGCCTCGACGGCAAGGGCCTCGCGTTCGACCCGCAGAGCGGCAAGTCGCTCGGGCAGTGCCGCAAGCGCCTCGGTCTCGGTGGCCTCTGCCGCGGTCGTCTCCGCGAGCGTCAAGCGGAACCGCTCGGTCTCCGCGCGGAGTTGAAGCAGCCGTTGCTCGTCGGCCCGTGCGTCGGCCAGCGAGCCAAGCTGACGCGCAGCGGCATCACGCTCTGCGGTGAGCGCCTGTTGTTGGTCTGGCCAGGCGGCTTCGGCAGAGCGCGCGGCGCGTTCGGCGCCGCCGCCAGCAGCTGTCTCCGCCTCACTGAGCTCCGCCCACGCTGCGATCCAGTCGGCCTCGGCACTCGATTGGGCGGCCGTCGCCTGGTCGAGCGTGCGGCGCGCGCCAACGACGTGCGCAGCGCGATCCGCCAGCTCCAATTCGGCCCTGGCGGTATCGATGTCTGCGCGCTGTGCGTCGAGCTCTCTGCTGCGCGCCTCGGCTGCGAAGAGCCGCTGCTGCGCGGCGGCGAGGGTCTTGGCCTGTTCGTGACGCGCTGCTGCTTCTCGCTGGGCCACACGGCTCGCGTCGGCCCCTCCGGCGAGTTCGGCCGCGCGCGCGTCGAGAGCGTCGATCGCGTGGGCGGCGGCGGATCGCCGGGAGGTCAGGGTGCGTTCCTCGGCGACGGCTGCGTCGGTTGGAGCGTCAGGGTTCCCGTCGCCCTCGGCGGGCTGGGCGGCGGCGTCACGCGCGA
>JAGNOB010000202.1:1981-4755 GCA_017990305.1 Leucobacter sp. | reverse complement strand
GCCCGGACTCCAACGAGGCCCTCGAAGCAGGCGGAGAAGACGACGCCCGGATGATCGGCGCGGTGCTCGCGGGCCTGCGCCTACTCGAACACGCGGCGCTGGCCGTGCAGCGGCCGCCAGGCACGGGCAAGACCTACCTCGCGGCCCGTGTCATTCAGCAGCTCGTCGAACGCGACGGCTGGCGGATCGGCGTCGTCGCGCAGTCACATAAGGTCGTCGAGAACGTGCTCGAGGGCGTCGTCTCGGCTGGGCTCGACCCGCGCCTCGTCGCGAAAGTGCCCCAGGGCGGATCGGTTGCGCCCGACGCAGAGCAGCCCGGCTACACCGTGCTCGGCCGCGACGGGCACGCCCGCTTCATCGAGGGGCTCGCCGGTCGCGGCGCCGTCATAGGTGGAACGGCATGGGACTTCTCGAACGAGGGCCGCTTCGCGCGGCGGAGCCTCGACCTGCTCGTCGTCGACGAGGCGGGGCAGTTCTCGCTCGCGCCGACCATCGCCGCCTCGGTGGCCGCCTCCCGGCTGCTGCTGCTCGGCGACCAGCAGCAGCTGCCGCAGGTCTCGCAGGGCTCACACCCCGAGCCCGTCGACCAGGCAGCCCTCTCCTGGCTGCTCGACTCACGCGAGACCATGCCCGAGGAGCTCGGCTACTTCCTCGCTGAGACCCGCAGAATGCACCCCGAACTCGCAGACGTGGTTTCCGAGCTGTCGTACGAGGGTCGACTGCACGCTCATCCGAGCACCGCCGAGCGAGAGGTCATCGGTGCGGGTGGGCCCGGCCTGCACTGGCGCCCGGTCGAGCATTTCGGCAATTCGACGAGTTCGTCCGAAGAAGCGGCGGCGGTCGTCGAAGCGGTACGGGAGATCCTCGGTGCCGGTGCCGGTGCCGGTGCTGGTGCCGGTGCGCGTCTCCGTGAGCTCGGGCGCGAGGGCTCGGAAGCCGAGCGCGTGCTGACGGAGCGCGACATCATCGTTGTCGCCGCCTACAACGCACAGGTTGAGTGCGTCGCCGAGGCGCTCGCCGACGCCGGCTTTGGCGCGATCCGCGTCGGCACGGTCGACCGGTTCCAGGGCCAGGAGGCAGCGATCTCCCTCGTCACTCTCGCGGCTTCGAGTCCCGAGGACGTGCCGCGGGGGCTCGAGTTCCTGCTCATGCGCAATCGCCTGAACGTCGCTATCAGCCGGGCACAATGGTCGAGCTATCTCTTCTCCGCGCCTGGGCTTGGCGACGGGCTCCCGACGTCCGCGGAAGGGCTCGCCGCACTCTCGGGCTATCTTCGACTCACCGAGCGCGGGTAACGTGGAGCCATGGTAAAGGTTCCAGGCCCGTTCAAGACTCCGCCGTCGATCAAGCTCGACCCGAAGCCACTCGCCGATGTGCCCGAGACTGCGCTGCAGCCCGACGGCACTACGCCGGGCGCTGCAGCGTCACTCGTGACGCCGATGCGCGGGGCGTCCCGGCGCTCAGAGATCCCGGTATTCGAAGTGATGCAGATCACTGACGAGGTCGCGCGCCGAAGGCATGCCGGCCACGACGTGGTGTCGCTGTGCGCGGGGGAGCCGAGCGCGCGACCCGCTCCCGGCACCCTGCAGCCCGCCGGCTACACCGGGCCGCTCGGCACAACCCCGCTCCGGGAGGCAATCGCGGGGCACTACCGTGCGTGGTACGGCGTCGACGTCGATCCCGGCAGGGTCGCGGTCACCACCGGCTCTTCGGGAGCTTTCCAGCTCGTGTTCCTCACAGCCTTCGACCCGGGTGACCGAGTCGCGCTCGTGAGCCCCGGCTACCCGGCATACAAGAACATTCTCGCCGCGCTCGGAGTCGAGGTCATCGAGATCGCGACCGGGCCGGAGACGCGCTATCAGCCGACCCCAGGGCTGCTCGACGCCGCGGTACGCGACCACGGCAACCTTGCTGGTCTCATCGTCGCCTCGCCCGCGAACCCGACAGGTACGATGCTCGGCCGAGCAGAGCTGCAGGCGCTCGTCGACTGGTCAACGCGACACGGTGCGCGTTTCATTAGCGACGAGATCTACCACGGCATCTCGTACGCGGAGGCCGGGCCAGACCAGCGCGGGGTGAGCGCCATCGAGCTCAGCGCCGACGCGATCGTCATCAACTCGTTCTCGAAGTACTGGGGCATGACAGGCTGGCGGCTCGGCTGGGCGCTGCTGCCAGAAGATCTCGTCGCCCCATTTGAAGCGCTCGCCTCGAACTTCGCGCTGTCGCCACCAGCGCCAGCACAGGAGCTCGCGATGCGCGCGTTCTCTGACGAGACCTACGCCGAACGCGACCGCGTCGTCGAGGGTTTCGCGAAGGCGCGTGCGCTCATCCTCGACGCAGCACCCTCGCTGAACTGGGGGACCGCAGCACCGTCTGACGGTGCGTTCTACTACTACTCGGAGCTCGGCCCGCAGCTCGAACGTTATAGCGACTCCTCGAGCTACGCGCGTGCGCTGCTCGAGGGCGCGAACGTCGCGGTCGTGCCTGGCGGCGACTTCGACCCGGTCGCGGGGCACCGTGCCGTGCGGCTGTCGTACGCGGCGGGCGAGCCTGCTGTCGCGGAGGCCCTCGACCGCATCATCCGCTTCCAGGGGTAGCGGGCCGCGGCTCAAGCCCGCAGGCTCAAGCCCGCAGGCTCAAGCCTGCGGGGGCGGCCCGCGGGCTACTTGACGCGGATCGGGGTGCCTACGTTGACGCCGAAGCGGGCCTGGAGGGCCTCGGTGACGGTGCCGGCGACGCTGCGGTCGCCGACCGGGCCGGAACCCGCGCCGAGG
>JAGNOB010000202.1:0-1881 GCA_017990305.1 Leucobacter sp. | reverse complement strand
GGGGCGGCCCGCGGGCTACTTGACGCGGATCGGGGTGCCTACGTTGACGCCGAAGCGGGCCTGGAGGGCCTCGGTGACGGTGCCGGCGACGCTGCGGTCGCCGACCGGGCCGGAACCCGCGCCGAGGGCCGCTACCACGGCTGCAGCTCCTGGCACGTCAATCTCGATGGAGGTGATGGCCTGTGCGAGGGGGCCTTCGAGCCCGGCGATTGCCCGTGAAATCGATGAGCGAACCGCGCGCATAAGCGCATCCGTGTCGGCCGGGTCTACGGTTTCGCCCGAGTCGACCGGCAACGGTCCGCCAACGCCGCGCGGTCGCTTGAGTTCGACCTCGCTGCGAGTGTAGGTGACCCCGTCACCGGTGACGACCTCGGCGACGGCTGTGGAACCCTCCGGCGACTCGACGAGCCTGACGAACACGTCGAGTTCGTTCGAGGTCGAGACGGGGGTCGAGGCAGCGCCAGCGAAGGGGAGCGGAATGCCCGAAGGGGCGCCACCGTGATCGTGCTGATCCGGTGACGCCCCTCCGAAGGTGAACTTAAGATCCATGGGATCCAGAGTACTCCTGTGAAATTGTGAAACTGTGCGATTACGCGTTTGCCGCGAGAACCTCGTCGACCGACTTGAACGGCAGCTCGGGGAACGCGTCTACGACGCCCTTGAAGGTCACAACGCCGTCGTGTGCGTTGAGGCCCTTTGCGAGTGCCTCGTCAGCTGCGAGCGCCTTGACCCAGCCCTTGTCGGCGAGTGCGACGACGTAGGGGAGGGTTGCGTTGGTGAGTGCTGCGGTCGAGGTCTCGGGGACCGCGCCGGGCATGTTCGCCACGCAGTAGTAGATCGAGTTGTGCACCGGGAAGGTGGGATCGTCGTGCGTGGTCGGGCGCGAGTTCTCGAAGCAGCCGCCCTGGTCGATTGCGATGTCGACGAGCACCGAGCCCGGCTTCATCTGAGCAACCATCTCGTCGGTGACGAGCTTCGGAGCCTTCTCGCCGGGGATGAGGACCGAACCGATGACGAGATCGGCTTCCTTGAGTGCCTCGGTGATGTTGTGCTTGTTCGAGGTGCGGGTCTGGATGCGACCGTTGAACTCGTCCTCAAGCTGCTTGAGACGGGGGATGAAGATGTCGATGACGGTGACCTCTGCGCCCATGCCGTAGGCGATGCGTGCAGCCTGCTCGCCTGCTGCGCCGCCGCCGATGACGACGACCTTGCCGCGACGGGTCGCAGTGACGCCGCCGAGGAGGATGCCGCGGCCGCCGTTTGCCTTCATGAGCGAGTAGGCGCCGACCTGCACGGAGAGGCGTCCTGCGACCTCAGACATGGGAGCGAGGAGCGGAAGGCCGCGGTTCGCGAGCTGTACGGTCTCGTACGCGATTGCGGTGATGCCGGAGTCGACGACTGCCTCGGAGAGGGTCTTGTCAGCTGCGAGGTGCAGGTAGGTGAAGAGCACCTGGCCCTTACGCATCTTGCTGTACTCGGAGGGGATCGGCTCCTTGACCTTGAGGATCATGTCGCTGTCGGCCCAGACCTGGTCGGCCGAGGGGACGATGGTAGCGCCAGCTGCGACGTACTCATCGTCGGTGATAGCTGAGCCCAGGCCTGCGCCAGCCTGCACGAAGACCTCGTGCCCGCGCTGCTTGAGCTCGAAGACGCCCGCCTGCGTGATGGCGACGCGATTCTCGTTGTTCTTGATTTCGGTGGGAATACCGACGCGCATGATCTTCTCCAAATAAATGCGTAACGGGTGGGTGTATGCATCGCGAGATCCGCAGAACTTCCCCAGCTAAGGGGTCGAAAGCGCGGATGTGACGCGATAGGATTGAAGTATATTCGATATCCGCAGAGATTTGGTGAATTCTCTTCGGAATCAGTTGTTATGCT